>JAEYLA010000094.1 GCA_023461495.1 Bacillota bacterium
CCGGGCAGACGGACAGCGGCTCGAGCGCAGCTGCCCAAAGCGCGCCGGATCAGGGTGCCGTATCCTCCAATATTGGATGGGGCGCTTCCTCGGATGGCGCCGGCGGTATCAACAACGTGAATATGAACCGCCTCATGGGAAACCCGGACATGTGCGTGGACGCCCACAGCGACATCATGGTCAGCGACGGCAGCACGCTGTATGTCTACCAGAATTCCTCGGGAAACATCTTTAAGGCGAATGTCGATACGTGCGAGATGATTGACGGCACGGTATCCGCCGCCGAGGGCGGCGCGGATATCATAGATACCGCCAGGGACCTGGGCGAATTTGTGGGGATGGGGATTGTGGATAAGGAGCATATCTGCTACGTTACCCTGGCCGCTCCCGAGACCGATCGGGACAACCCATACCTGGAAGCGCGCAAAGCCACACTGTTCAAGAAGGACGTCAGTCATCCTGACGCCGCTTTGGAAAAGTTGGATGAGTTCTATATTAGGTATAACAGTAAATGCATCATCGTCGGAAGCTGGTGCTATTACGAAACGAGCGATTCAAAGACTATTGACAAAGAAACAAAAAAGCCGGATGGTATGGTCGGCCTGGAACGCCGCTCCATCGTGGACGGGACGGTACAAAAAATCATCGAATATCCGTATAAGGATTATCCGGGGATCATCTATATGACGTTCGGTCAGGATTGCCTGCTGTACACGGCGCAAGAGCGCGATGCTACCGGCAATGCGGGCTATGTCACCCGTAAAATGGATCTTACAACCGGGCAAAGCGAAGTCCTTCCCTTTATGGACGCGATGTATATCGCCGCCGTATACGACGGATATATCTACTATGCGGGCAACAAAGACTTTGTGGGTTCCGGGCAGCGTCATACGCAGCTGCTGCGCATTTCTGTGGAAGGCGGTACGCCGGAGCTGGTAATCGATTGGCTGGAGGGCAGCGTTGACAGCGCGAAAATCAACATTGCGAACGATACGCTCTATTTTCTTTGGCAAAACAGCCTGCTGTATCAAATCCCCCTGAGCGAAATCGGCATTTCGCGGCGTGATTGGGATTATATCAACCTATATCCGCCGGTAAAATCCGCCGCGGACATTGCCCCTGCCGTCAGCGGCGGGCTGTGGATATGGGGGGATAATGTCTGGGTGTACAACAACCTGGAGGGTACGCACCCCCGGTTGAACGTATTAGCTATGGAGTAACGATGACAAATCAGCCAGCGTATTTTTCGGGCCGCCGTTTTGGCGGCTCTTTTTGTACAACAAGAAAGATCCTTTCTCAACTCCGTATACCGCACGCCATGTATATGTGCGCCGCACCCGCAGAAATATTGCAAATGATGCGCTTTAAGCCGAATCTTTTTGTGGTTATTAAGTTGAGGTTTACGTTCCTTAATGATAATCCCTCTTTATAGGCCGTGCTATAAGGCACTTTCTTTAAAATGTCTTACTCTGCCGGCGGTGTTCTCCGCCAAAAACCGGAAATCCAGATAAATTCAGCGTCTCCGGTTCTTTTATACTCTATGAACTTTTTCTGCTCTATATCAAAATTCTAAAAAGCAACATAGTTACTTACACAACTACAAGTAGTGAGAAACCACCTGCACAACTACTTACAAAAAGCCGTTGCCTTCCCAAATAACGGAGTGATAGATTTGGCCAGGGGTAACCACGGATGGAAACGGCATGGAGAAAGAACTGCTGCTTCGGCACATGTTTTCTCAAGAGACTTTGTATTTTCACCGACAGATCCACACCGTTGTCAGGAATCCAAAAAGCTGGTCTGCCTGGACGTATCCCGTCTATGTGCGGGCGCGCTCTGTGTCGTGAGCGCTTCGTAAGGAAGGTTTAAAAGAAACGGTGAGGGGGCAGGGGGAGATAGAAGAAGCAGTTCCTCCTTCGCTCTTGTCATGCCGACGTAGAAAAGCCGCCTTTCTTCCGCAATGTCGCAAGTACCCCGCTTTGTAAACGGGATCAGCTCCTCCGTTACGCCGCACAGGAAAACAGCGGGAAACTCCAGCCCCTTTGCTCCATGCAGCGTCATGAGAGAAACGGCGTCCGGCGCATATGTTTTTCCGCCGCTTCTCAAGAGATCGCTTTCGCGCCCCAGTACGAGGGCGTGCAGCAGCGACGCCATATTCTCATACATCACGGACGTATTGAACAGCATCTGCATGCAGCCGGACTCAGACAGCCCGCCTTCCTCCATCCAGCGCTCCATCAGCTTTTGCGGCTTTTCACGGTAGACAAGCGAGCCAAATGTCCGGAACCGCTCCAGCAACATCTCAAAAGGGCCGCTGTTTTCCATGGAAGTATTCTTTAGGATGCCCTCCAGGGCGGATATGCTTTTTTCCGCTGCCGCATATCCCGCGATTACCTGTGTAAGGTCGTCGCCGGGGATGCCCGCATGCTTCAGACAGTTCCGCAAAGAAACCATGTCCTCCGGGTTAAGCAAAAACCGGAAGCATGCAGCCGCCTCGCGGACCTCCGGCTCGAGCAGGAATGCGTCCCGCCCGGCGACCACATAGGGAATCCCCTCTTTTTGCAGGCATTGCTCCAAAAGATCGGCCTGGCGGTTGGTGCGGTACAATACCGCGATATCGGAAAACCCTTTTGGCTGCCTGGCCGGGTTTTGTTGATTTCCATGCGCCGCGCCGTGTACGTCGATCATATCCATCCCGCCGACCATGCGGTTGATCTCCTTCGCCACGAACAGCGCCTCTGAAAACGCGTCCTCCGTGTGCAGCAGGCGCACATTCCTGCCGCTTTCCCTGTTTGCCTGCAGCAGATGCCGGATGCCGTCTTTCTCAGGCAGTACCGCCTGCGCGCAGCGGATGATCTCAGGCGTGGAGCGGTAATTTTGTGTCAGGACGACCTGCCGCAGCCCGGTATGGTCTTCCACAAACCGCTTAAAGCATCGGGGGTCCGAGCCCCGAAAGCCGTAGATGGCCTGATCCGGATCACCAATGACGAAAACCCCGGCGCTGTTTGCGCTCCACGCCCGGATCAGGCCGTATTGGAGCACGTTAATATCCTGAAACTCGTCCACCATGAGGTGCGAAAATTGGGCCGACAGGCGATTGCCCCCACGTTCATCCTGCGTCCCGCGTTCAAACAGCGCAAGCGTATCCAAAAGGATATCGTCATAATCCAGCACGCCATATTGTTTAAGCTGCGCCTGATATTGTTCCAATACGCCGGATGGAAGCATGTCCTCCTCCGCTGCCTGTAGCCCGTTCTTGAAGGAGGATATTCCCTTTAATATTTCCCGGGGCGGTTTTTTTAGGCCCATGGTCTGCAGAATATCTTTGACGATGGAGAGCGTATCCGCTTCATCGATGATGGGCATGTCCTTCCTACCCTGCTGCCTCGCCAATATCTGCAGGCAGATGGAATGGAAGGTGCCGATATTGACGCCGTCTATGGCCTGCCTGCCTCCAAAATGCGCGCGAAGGCGCGCGCGCATTTCGCCCGCCGCCTTGTTGGTAAAGGTAACGGCGGTAATGTCGTAGGGAGATACGCCACGCTGCTCCACAAGATAAGCGATGCGGCTGACCAGCGTCTTTGTTTTGCCCGTTCCGGGGCCTGCTATTACGGCAACGGCGGGGTCACCGGCAGAAACTGCCTCCCACTGTTCCCGGTTCAGCCCATAAGGCGCATCGGTTTGTGGTACGGCGTCCGCTGTGTGCGGCGCGATTTCTTCCGGAGCCGGGGCAGCCTTCTCCTGTACCGGCGCTTTCTGTGCCCGCACGCACTTGGGCTTGGGGCTTTTTTTCTCGCTTCCTCCGGCAAAAAAGCTCATCTGTCCGGAGATCAGTTCGATCTCCGCTTTATCCAGAAGCTTGATTTTGCCGTATTCCCCATCATATCCGGGCTGGATGTCCACCTTGCCGGAGCGCAGCCGCGAGATGCCTTCGGCGATGAGCGCGCCCGCTTCCTGCTTGATGTCCGAAAGCGGCGCCTGCCGTAGGATAAACAGTTCCGGCCCAATGGTGCGGAGCAGATGCTCATACCGTTCCTTTGCCTTTATGCTTGCGGTCGTCATCCCCATGGAAGCGGCGACTACCTCGTTTAGTGGCACGAGTCGTTCAAAATGCTTCGCGTCCGGGGGCACAAACCCCTCTTCCCGGTCGGCCAGCGCTTCCACCCGGTGCAGTACGCCCACAGTGAGCCTGCCGCCGCAGACGGGACACACGCCGGAGACCGCTTTTGATTCAATGGGCTGCATGCAGACCTTACAGGCCCGGTGTCCATCGCAATGGTACTTCCCTTCCTCCGGGAAAAACTCAAGCGTGCCGTAAAATTCCCGGGTATGCCGGTTTTCTAGCGCCCGGGCGATGTGTGGATAAGAAAGCTCGGTATCAAACAGGTTGGCTTCCCTGGCAAGATTCGCCGGGGAATGGGCGTCGGAATTTGAAACCATGCTGAATTTATCTAACATAGAGAGACGCCAGTTCATGGGCGGGTCGGAGGAGAGCCCGGTTTCAAGCGCATGGATATGGCCCGTTAACTCCTCAAAGCATTCCGTGATATCGTCAAAGCCCGAATATGCGCCAAACAGGGAAAAATGTGGCGTCCAGATGTGAGCCGGGATAAAGATGGCCTCCAGGCAGACGTCAAGGGTGATTTGCAGCAGGTCTCTGCTATCGAGCCCTAGGATCGGCCTTCCGTCGGAATGCAAATTGCCGATGGCTTCCAGGCGGCGGGACAAAGCTTCAGCATATGCGAGGCTGGGCACAAGAATCAGGTTGTGGACCTTGCGCACCTTTCCGTTCTTTTTGTAGATGGAGCTAATCTCGGCGGAAAGTATGAAACGTGGCGCAAACTCCCCGCTTTTCGCCGCACCTTCCTTACGGAACGGCTCCTTTAAAACGTATAACCCCTCTTCCGCAGGCACCAGCTTCTCCTGTAGCTCCGCCCGCCATGCGGGATGGGTAAAATCTCCGGTTCCAATCAGGTCAAGGCCTTTGCGCCGCGCCCACAGATCGAGGGACTCGGGCACGCATTCCCTGCTTGTGGCTCTCGAATAGCTCGAGTGGATATGAAAGTCGGCAATAAACATAGACGCACCAGCATTCCTAGAATTCGAGATTCATTATACTATAAAACCGCTTTCCATAAAATACCTTCCTCCCAAAAGCGCGCGGTGGCAATGATTGGGCGGCGCATCAGAACAGGTACAATAACGCAATCGGCAGAAACGGCGCTAAGATAAAATTGCTGACCTTGATATTGGTCAGCTTGAGCAGATTCAGGGCGATGGCCACAATCAGCAGGGAGCCGACACAGGTCATCTCATTGATGACGGGCGTCGTAAGAAATCCCGAGATTGCGTGGGCGGATACGGTCAGCAGCGCTTCATAGAGCAATACGGGAACAGCAGAGAACGCAACCCCGATACCCAGCGTGGAAGACATAACAAGCGACATCACGCCGTCAAGCAAGGATTTCGCATAGAGCGTTTCATGGTTCCCGGCTAGGCCGCTTTGGAGGGAGCCGACAATCGCCATAGCGCCCACGCAATAAATCAGCGTGCAGGTAACAAACCCCTCCGCAAAAGTACTGTTGGAACCGCCGAATTTCATCCGGGCCTGCAGCCAATCCCCCATCCGCTGGAGCTTTTTTTCAAAATCCAACAGTTCCCCGATGACCGCGCCGATCACAACGGATAAAATCACAACGATGATGTTTTCCCCTTTCAGGGTACCGCTGATGCCAACATACAGCACGCACAGCCCCAAGCCCTGTGTCAGCGTGCGGCTTACCTTTTCAGGAATCCCTTTTTGAAACAGAATACCCATTAGCCCGCCTGCGATAATCAGAACCGCATTGACCATTGCGCCCATCAGCATCATACATAACTTCCTTTTTGCCGTTTGTTTCCGCACCAAGCATCCGCTTGATTCTTTTGCTACTATACCACGTTTTGCGCGCCATGGAATATGAAAAACATAAACCGCTCTCACAGGCACATGTTTGCATATGCAAACATGTACCTGTATTTTTATAAGCAAATTTTGATATTTGGGGATTTTTTTCTTGACTTTTTCCGTATATGACTTACAATACAATGCAAGCGCACTTTAGCACATAACAGTGATAAAGTGCCGCAGAATGGAAAGGAT
>JAEYLA010000095.1 GCA_023461495.1 Bacillota bacterium
ATGCGGGAAAATACCGATCTTGTACAGATCCGCCCCGCGTTTGGCGGCAACATTATGGCGCAGATCATTTCGCCAAATGCCCGCCCGCAATTCTGTACGGTACGGTATAAGGTGTTTACATCGCCCCGGCGTATGGAGCAGGCAAAAGGCGAGATCGTGCATGTGCCGGTAGATACACAGATGCTTGCAAGCGGCACTACGGTACTGGAAGTCGTTAAAAAGCCCGCGGAGGTCGATCTTTCCGAAGCGGAGATTATCGTAGCGGCGGGCCGGGGGCTCAAGAGCGCAAACGATATGCAACTGATCAAGGCGCTTGCGGAGCTGCTTGGCGCGCGCCTTGCGGGAACCCGCCCTCTCATTGAAGCGGGCTGGTTGGACGCCAAGCGGCAAATCGGGCTCTCGGGGCGTACCGTCAAGCCGCGGCTGCTGATTGCGGTCGGCATATCCGGCGCGGTGCAGTTTACTGCGGGCATGAAGGGCGCTGATTGCATCGTGGCGATCAACAGCGACGAACACGCAAGCATATTCGATGTAGCGCACTACGGCCTGGTGGGCGACCTTTATGAAATTGTGCCGATGCTGATCGCAGGCATCCGGGAGGGCAGGTATGTATAAGAAAATCGACGAAGCCGACATCGCCTATCTCATACGCGCAACATCGCCCGAGCGCGTTATCACAGGCGGCGGCATCAGCCCCGACTACAGCCATGACGAACTGGGCGGTATCGAACGCCTGCCCGATGTGCTTGTAAAGGTCGTTTCCACAGAAGAGGTCGCAGCCATCATGCGCTACGCCAACGAGCAGCGCATTCCCGTGGTGGTGCGTGGGAGCGGCACCGGCCTTGTCGGCGCCGCGGTCGCGCTGCATGGCGGCATTATGCTTGAAACCGTTTTGATGAACAACATACTGGAACTGGATGAAAACAACCTGACCGTTACCATACAGCCCGGGGTGCTTCTTATGGAGTTTGCCGCCTTTGCGGAGAAGCATAAATTTCTGTATCCTCCCGATCCGGGCGAGAAAACGGCTACGATCGGCGGCAACATCAGCACCAACGCGGGCGGCATGCGCGCCGTAAAGTACGGCGTCACCCGCGATTATGTACGCGGGCTGACGGTAGTGCTGCCAACCGGGAAGGTGATCAGGACAGGCGGAAAGGTAGTAAAGAACAGCACCGGCTACAGCATCCAAAACCTCATCGTCGGTTCCGAGGGGACATTGGGCATTGTCACCGAAGCGGTCTTAAAGCTGATTCCGCTGCCCGCGGTCGCGGTATCGCTGTTGATTCCGTTCTCCTCCATCAAAGAGGCGATCGGCACAGTCCCCCTGCTCATCAGGAGCCGCGCGTCGCTCACCGCGATTGAGTTCATGGAACGGGACACCATCCTTTTTGCGGAGAAATACCTGGGCAAGCGGTTCCCCGACACGAAAGCCCCGGCGTACCTGCTGGTAACTGTGGACGGCAACAGCCGGACAGCCGTCGATCAGGAGCTCGCCATGATTGCGGATTTGTGCATCGGGCAGGGCGCGCATGACGCCTATATCGTGGACACCGACGAACGCAGGCAGTCCGTCTGGAACGCGCGGAGCGCGTTCCTGGAGGCCATCAAGGCCTCTACCGACGAGATGGATGAGTGCGACGTCGTCGTACCCCGCGATAAAGTGGCGGAGTTTATCCTTTACACGCACGAGATTGCAAAAGAACTCCATGTGCGCATCCCCAGCTTCGGGCATGCGGGTGACGGCAACCTTCACGTGTATGTCTGCCGGGATAAGCGCGGTGAAGAGGAGTGGAAACAGGTGCTCAACGCAGCATTCGACCGGATGTACCGGAAGGCAAGGGAACTAAACGGCCTGGTTTCAGGCGAGCATGGCGTGGGTTATGCAAAAAAGCGGTATATGGCAGAAATTTTTGAGAACGAGCAATTGGAACTCATGCGCGGAATAAAGAAGACATTTGATCCCAATGGCATCCTGAACCCGGGAAAATTGTTCTGAAAGCGCCTGAACAACGGTAGACATCTGAACAGTTATGTCCAGTATCTACCGTTTTTGTTTGCAATTATATAAATATTATCCGATATAGCGGGTTTATTGGCCCTAGAATTGTCCAATTTGAATAGCATACTGCCGCCTTTTTGAACCTCCCATGTCCAGTTATGCATCCGATTCTGGGTATCCGCTTGGGCAGGGGCAGGCCTCCATCTTGCTGACGATGGGCCTAAAACGCGCCTAAATCTACCTGCGACACCGCGACGCCCTTGCCCGCTTTTTATGTTTTCGCAGCCTCTCCATAACGCGGTTGTTTTAAGATAACCATTGTCCTTGTTGCGCTTCCTGCCTGTGCATCTCTTCATAGGGGGATATTATGCGCTTTTGCAGCGGCACGTCGACCGCAGTGCAAACGATCAGCTGTGAGAGCGCGAACCAGATCAGCAGCAGCATAACGGAATACGGAAACAATGCTATTATAATTATGGCCATGATAAGCGCGGAACAAAGAAGCGTAAGGTTCGTCTTCCATTCGGTTGCCATGAGTATCAGAACGTTTTTTAAAATATCTCTGTTCCTGAGCGGAAGCGCTGCGAGCAGAACAAACGCATACCCGCAAAACAACACTCCAAAGCCAAGAAAGAAAAAGCCCATCGCCAACGTCAGCATATTTGTGCCGTTCGCCCCTGCGGATATGCTCAATACATACCAACTGTCAAACAGAAGAAGAGCGCATAAAAGCCCAAATGGCAGGCTTTTGAAAAGCTCCGCCTTAAACTCCCTGATAAAGTCGCCCCACACAAAGCAGCGGCCTTCGCGTACCAACTGGATCAACACCCTGTTCATACCGCAAAGCGCCGCCGGTATTGTTAATACGGGGAGGCAAAAGGCAAGAAACAACAAGTTGAGCGTCACAAGCTTCCAGGGATGCGTCAGCAACAGGAATACAAAGCGGCGTATTCCCTGTACGGGCACAGGCTCTGTCACACCCTTGCCCGGCACACCCCTTCTCTTTTTTATGAATGCCCAAACGCCGCTCAACTTCTCTTCCATATCAGTTCTTCATGCCGGTCATAACGATGCCTTCGACAAAATAACGCTGACCAATAAGATAGACAATCACGCCCGGCAAAAACGAAAGGCAGGTAGCCGCAAACATCCCTGCGTAATCGTTTTTGAACGACCCCATGAAAGTGGTCAACCCTACCGCCATCGTATACTTTTCCCGTGAAGTAATATAAATTGTTTGTTGCAGCAGATCGTTCCAGGTCGTAATGAAGATTAAAAGGGCCACAACGATGATCGCCGGCCGGATAGAGGGAACAATGATGCTTGTCAGGGTGCGCATATAGCCGGCTCCATCGATGACGGCCGCCTCGTCCAGTTCCTTGGGAAGCGTCCTGATAAACTGCCGGATCAGAAAGATATTAAATGCTCCTCCTCCGCAAAGATACGGAAGGATCAGCGGCCAGTATGTATCTGTAAGCCCCAGGCTAGCCCATGATATGTAGAGCGGAATCAGCGTTACCATCGTCGGCAACAACATCGAGCCCACGCAAAGCGCAAATAAAAATGTCTTTCCTTTAAAGCGCAGCCGTGCAAAAGCATAGCCGCAAAATACCGCCGTAATCGTTCCGAAAACGACGCAGGGAACGACAATCAGCAGCGTATTGCCTAAATACCGCCAAAAGTCAAACGTAGTCGGCTTGATATTGTAATTGGAGAACAACCATTCCGATGGAAAAAACTGAGGCGGCCATCTGAAGATATCGAGGCTTTTCATAAGCGAGGAGCGGACCATCCACCATAACGGCAGCATGACGATAGCAGCGATTAAGATGAGGGTAATAAATGAAAGGTTATCCGCAATCTTCTCACGCCGCTTTTTGCTTTTGAAGGCGTTTTTAACCGACGCGCTCTTTTTTTGACAAACGGTCTCGCTCATTATTTATCATCCCCTCCCTCGTTGAATATCCAGCTTTTTGATGTGGCAAACAAGATAAAGGCCAGTATCGCCGCCACTATGAAAAATACAAACGCAATCGCGCCGGCTTTTCCCAATTCCCTGCTTTTAAACCCTGTCTGGTACATCAAATACGTCATAAACATTGTGGATTTTCCCGGCCCGCCTTTTGTAACGGCCAGCGCGGGTACGACAACCTGCAGATTAACGACAAGGCTCATCAAAAGATTATAAAAGATGATAGGCGTCATGCAGGGGATCGTAACATGCCAAAACCGCTGCCAGGCGTTTGCGCCGTCAATTTCTGCCGCCTCATGATATACCCTGGGCACGTTTTGCAGGCCTGCCAGAAATATGACGATCAGGTTTCCGCAGGTCCAAACAGCGATCAGGGCCAGTGAAGGTATGGCCGTGTCCGCGGCAGACAAAAAGTATGATTTTCCCAAGCCTAAATTCACAAAGATATAGTTAATGAGACCGCCGTCATACTTTAATAAAAACCACCAGCTAATCATGACCGCGGTGGCGGGCAGGATATACGGAATATAAAAAATCGCCCGAAAAAATCCGCGGGCGGGAATCTTGCGGTTTAAGAGCAACGCTATGATCATGGAGTAAATAATGCTTCCAACAACGGCGATCAGTGAGAAATATACGGTTACCCCAATTGAGTTGAGAAAGTCAATACTCGGACTTTGAAAAATATCAATAAAATTATCAAGCCCAACAAACTGAATCGGTGGCAGCGTACCTCCTTTTACAAAATGGCCTACGTTCAAGTCCGTTAAGCTGATGCCGAAAACGGCCAACAAAGGCAAATATGTAATGAACGACAAGCCAAGAAACGCGGGAATCAAAAAAAGATATGCCGCGCGCTGCTCCCTGATTGCTATTTTTGCTCGTCTTTTCTTTTCTGATTTTTTCATGCTACCATTATCACACTTTCTTGGATATAAAACCAGAGGGGACGCCTGCATACGCATTTTTGCATTTCAGGCGCCCCTTTTACGCATACGTTACTTCACAATACCTAACCGTTTTTTAGCGGCTGAGTTCCGCTTGCATCGCATCACGGACGCTTGCGACAACATCTTTGGCTGTCTTACTGCCGTTAATCGCTTCAACCAGTGCAGGCTGCAATGTCTTTACCAGCACTTCATAGGTGTTTGGCGTGTAGTACCATGCTGTGGATTTGGTTACGTCAAAATCTAAAGCAACGTCTACAATCGCTGTTTTATACGCCTCGGCTGTTAACGGCTGGCGGAGTTCGCAATCGTCAACCCATGATTTGAGCAGGGCTGCATCGGTATACCAATTCAGCTTGGTAGGCATCCACCACCCGGCAAGGATTGTGCCAAAGTTGTTTTCTTCGCTGTTGTACCATCTTAAGAATTCCGCAGCTTCTTCCGGGTGCTGCGATGTGGCAAATACGCCTGTCGGACCACCCGTGCAGATATTGGCCTTCTGCTTCATATAAGGCAGCACGCCAACGCCATAATCAATACCGTCAAAGCCTGCGCCCCGGAACCCCGTAGCCCACTGTCCTTCTGTGCACATGGCAACGTTTCCCGCGCCTAAGGAGCTGGCAAAACCGTTGTCCTGCGTTCCGTCGTTTAACGGCGCGACATTTTCCACTAAGTGCAGATCAAACACTTTTTGCATCGCTTCTACAGCCGCATCATCAAACGTTACAGATTTGCCGTCGGGCGAGAAAAAGCTGCCGCCGTTTGAATGGGCCCATACTTCAAGCTGCCATGTATATTGATTGACATAAGCGCTGTACTGTACGATATTGTTCTTGTCAAACCCGGCTTCTCCCGGATGTTTGCCGTTGGCATCTATCGTCAGCTTCTTGGCAACCTCTATAAATTCATCCCATGTCCATGCTTCATCAAGCGTAGCGGGGGGATAAGGTACACCGGCGTCATCGAACATTTGCTTGTTGTACCAAAGGGCCAGGACTTCGTTGGCTGCCGAATAAGCAACGGTTTTGCCGCCATATTTGAACGCAAGATAGTCGAGCGGCAGATTCTCCTGACCTGCATAGATATCCACATCGGACAGCAGGCCATCCTTCGCCCAACCGATAACGGTATCTTCCGCGACCATTCCGCAATCCGGCATCTCGCCTGACGTGGCCATGGTCTGAAGTTTTTCGTTGTATTCGTCACGCCCGATTTGCATCGCTTTCACATATACCTTGTCCTGCTGTTCATTGTATACGTCGAGCGCTTTCTGTGTCGTCTCCTGTTCCGCGGGATCGCCCCATAACGAGAACGTGATCGTAATCTTCTCTGGTTTCGCGGCGGGTTCCTGCGTGGGAGACGCAGGCGGCGGCGCCGTAGGTTCTGCGGGCGGCGTTGCTGCTGGAGTGCATGCGAACGCGCTAAGGGCCATCAGCGCGCACAACAGGTATACAAGGAACCGTTTTGTTTTGTTCACTCAAAACACACCCTTCCATTTTTATTATTCTTTTATACGGCAACGGGCCTGTTCCCGTATAAATTGTTTTCGCGTTGGTTGTTATGTTTTGTCCGGGCCATATAGAGCAAGCTTCTGCCACACCAGCATTTCGCCCGGCGCGCGGTTGCCCCAGTAAAAATAAGGAACTGCCCTGAACTTTGCTTCGTGCAGCGGATATTCTGCCGGCCGGTACAGAGACGGATCCCTGTATCCATCCCGCGCGAGCCGCAATCCGGGGTAGGAAAGTGCGGGAAGGTCTCCGGGGAGGTCTGAACTGTTCTCCTGTGTGACAGGCGTGTTGGGGCATACAAACACACACGCAAGATCGCCGCCGTTGTCCGTTTCTTCCAGGCAGTAGACAAACGGGCCGTAGGTGAGGGCGGTCTTTCCGGCATCCTCCCGTACGCGGGGGTCGGCGGACATCCACATGGGGCGGATGTGCAGATCAACCGCAATCTCATAATGACATTTGTCTTGTAAGTGGAATATGGCATAGCCGGATCGGATTTCGGGCGTAACAGGATTGCCATTGTGGGTAAAGGCGGGCACACGGGCGTACTCCGGTATGCGGACGGCCAAGGTCAGGGGCGCGGACGTTACGTCAATATGGAATAGGACGGTTCCGTCCTGCACCAGGTGCGCGTCCATATCCAGCGTTGCGCGGGCGCTTTGCGCATGGATGTCAAACGTGGAAGAAATAAAGAGGTTGATATAGATCGTATCTTCGTCCTGTGCATAGATATAGCGGCCCAATGAAGCAAGCGTGCGTGCGGCGTTGGGCGGGCAGCAGGCCACGTCAAACCAGCGCTGCCGCTCGGGCTTCACATGCTGCATGGACGTATACTCCATGCACGCGGGAGGCCAGACCTCAAGCGGATTTACATAAAAGTAACGGTCTCCTTCCGCCCCTACGCCTGCAAGGATGGTATTATACAGCGCCCGTTCTACCGCTCCGTAATACGAGGCGTCATGCTCCGCTGCAGCCATGCGGCGGCCGAACATGGCAAGGGCGATGGAAGCACAGGTTTCGCAGTAGCAGGAGTCGTTGGGCAGGTGATAATCCGTAGTGAAGCGTTCAAATATACCGGAAGAGCCGAGACCACCGGTAATATACATCCTCTTCTGCGTCACGTTGTCAAACAGCGTGCGGCAGGTATTGAGAAGCTCCTGGTCCCCGTATTCTTTTGCCAGGTCCGCCATGGCGCAGAACATATACATGGCGCGCACAGCGTGGCCCTCTGCGGCCTGCTGCAATTTCGGGGGCATATGTGCCTGCGCGTAGCGGATGTCGTATTCGCGAAATTCAGGAAAAATGCACTTGCCGCCACGCCGTTCGATTTCCTCCAAGAAGTAATTCGGCTCCTTGCCGCGCTCATCTATAAAATATTTGGCGCAGGCAAGATAACGGGCTTCTCCCGTGCAGCGATAGAGACGGATCAGCGCAATTTCAATCTCCTGATGGCCGGGGTATCCTTTGCGCTGGCCCTCGTTCGGGCCGAATTCCGTACAGATCAGGTCCGCAAAGCGTCTGGCGATTTGCAGCAGCGTTCCTTTTCCTGTTGCGGTATAGTAGGCGACGGCGGCCTCGATCAAATATCCCGCGCTGTAAAGCTCGTGGCCTTCCACAAGGTTGCTCCAGCGCGCGTTGGGCTCGGTAAGCGAATAGTAGGTATTCAGGTATCCATCCGGCTGCTGCGCACGGCCGATGAGGTCGATCACTTCGTCAGCGATGGCTTCGTATTCCGAACCCGTGCCGTTTTCGATACAATAGGCCACGGTTTCGAGCCATTTGTAGATATCCGTATCCAGAAACACAACGCCCTGCCGCAAGCCCTGCTTTTCGCCGGCGGCAATACGAAAGTTGTTCAGGCAATGGGAAGCGGAGGCTTCAGGAATGCGATCGTTGAGAATATCCCATTGGTAAGGGACAATCACACGCGCTACCATCTCCACATATTTTTTCCACAAAGGGTCTTTAATTTTGATGTTATTCAGGCCGGGAACCCAAGACTGCGTTGTCATATCCGCATGCTCCCATTCATGTAATTGATAAGAATAATTAAACGTTTACCATGTATCTACAATATATCGGGCTGATGAAAGCTTGTAAAGAGGTTTGCGCAAAATAAAACGGATAATTTTCGGCCAATATAAAGAAATTTTCGATCAAAATAAGCAAGGATATAAAAACAAAGATATTGGTAAACGTTTTATATTATTGTTTCGAATGATGCAGAAAAAATTGCAATTTTACGGCAATATATGCGGATTGCCGGCAGAGAAATGTGCCTTGAATGGTAAACGTTTATATGATATGCTTGTGCCAATGAGCAAAGCGGAAAGGGGATGCGTATATGGCAACCATTCGCGAAATTGCTGAAAAAGCGCAGGTATCCATTGCTACTGTTTCAAAAGTGCTCAACGGAAAAAAAGGTGTGAGCAAAGCTGCAATTAATGCGGTGCTCTCAGCTGCCAAGGAACTCAATTATCATCCCAATCTTACTGCGCGCAACCTAAAAAGAGGGAGCAGCCGCACGCTGGGCGTCATTACCGAAGATCTTACCGTATTTAACGCGCCCGATATTGTAGACGGAATTGACGCATATTGCGAAGCGCATTCCTATCACTATATATTAGGAAACCTGCGTTTTCACAAACGCTACGGCAACCGCCCGCGCAATCAGGAAGAGTGCGAGGAAATCGCGAATTCTTTGGTGGACACCATGCTTTCCAAACAGGTGGACGGTATTATTTATGTGGGATGCCACAGCCATGCGGTAGCGCCGCTCAGGAACAGGCGAGGCATTCCGTTTGTATATGCATACTGCTACAGCACGGATCCAAGCGTGCCCTCTGTGTTGTATGACGATCAAAAGGCGGCTTACAAGGCAACCCAGCTTTTAATTGACAACGGCCACCGCAGTATTGGCGTAATAGCGGGGCTTTCTGAAAGCATCCATACCTCAAACCGCATATTGGGATATCAGGAGGCGCTCTATACAAACGGGATTCCCTACAATCCGCGTCTGACGGTGCATGGGGATTGGGAGCGGGACCAGGGATACAGTCTTTGCGGCCCGCTGCTGGCGGCGGGGGTGACTGCAATATTTGCCCAGAACGATCTGATGGCGACGGGTGTGATCGAATACTGCAATCAACACGGCATACAGGTTGGCCGGGATATCGCGCTCATCGGATTTGACAACCGGGAAATCAGCACCGCCTGCAGGCCTACATTGAGTACGGTGGCGCTGCCGCTGTTTGAAATCGGTCAGAATGCCACACGTATGATGCTGGATATTCTCTCCGGCCACCAGGCGGCAGAGGGGCAAAAACTGATGCTTTCCTGCACGGTGGTTGAGCGGGAATCTACCTGCGCCTACGCGCCCAAATAATAAGGAGAGCTATGGAACTGAAAGCTGAAATCGGGATTGATCCCCGGGATATCATATCCGTCATTGACGAGCGATTGTACGGATCGTTTATTGAGCACATGGGGCGCGCCATCTATACGGGAATCTATGAGCCGGAGCACCCCGCCGCCGACCCAGATGGATTCCGGCAGGACGTCGCCGATCTCATCCGTCCGCTGCATATTCCCGTTGTGCGCTACCCTGGCGGCAATTTTGTTTCAGGCTATCGCTGGGAGGATGGCGTCGGCCCCAGAGCCGCCCGCCCCGTGCGGCCTGAATTGGCCTGGTTCGCGCTGGAACCTAACCAGGTCGGTACCGATGAGTTTATGGACTTTCTCAAACTGGTCGGGTCCCGCCCGATGCTCGCCGTAAACCTGGGTACCCGCGGCGCGCAGGATGCTGCCAATCTTTTGGAATACTGCAACTTCCCCGGTGGAACCTACTACAGCGATCTGCGCATCGCACACGGATATAGAGAGCCACATGCGGTCAAGCTGTGGTGCCTGGGCAATGAAATGGACGGCCCCTGGCAGATCTGCGCCAAAACCGCAGAGGAATACGGGCGGCTTGCCTGTGAAACCGCGAAACTGATGAAGTGGCTGGATCCCGAAATCGAGCTCGTGGTCTGTGGGAGTTCTTACCGAGAAATGTCCACATTTGGCGAATGGGAGCGCACAGTGCTGCGGCATACCTATGAATACGCCGATTATCTCTCTTTGCACACCTATTACACAAACACAGAAAATGACATTGCTTCTTTCCTTGCAAGCAATGTGCGTATGGATGGCTTTATTAAGGAGGTCGCGTCCATATGTGCCGAAATAAAAGCCGAAAAGGGCGCAAAAAAAGACATCAACCTCTCCTTTGATGAATGGAACGTCTGGTATCATTTTAAAAAAGACTGTCCGGAGCCTAAGAAATGGATCACCGCCCGCCCGATTGAGGAAGAACGCTATGATTTCGCCGATGCCTTGCTGGTGGGCAGCATGCTGATCACGCTCATCAACAATGCAGACACGGTAAAGATCGCGTGCCTGGCACAGCTCGTCAACACGATCGCGCCCATTATGACCGAGCCGCAGGGGCGTGCGTGGGTGCAAACCACTTATTATCCCTTTCTGCATACATCGCAGGCCGGGCGCGGCACGGCGCTTAAGGTGAGGTTGGATGCCCCCAGCTATCACTGCAGCGCAGGTGAGGTGCCTTATATCGACTGCGCCGCGGTACTCTGTGAACAAGGGGAGGAAATCGTCCTGTTTATGGTGAATAAAAATCTTGAACATGATATTCACTGCAAGGTACTCCTCCCAGATCCCTGCGCAAGCGTCATCGAATGGGTGTCCTTGAGCGGCGCGCTTGAGGCCGTCAACACCGCGGATCATGCGCCTGTGCGGCCGATCCGCCGCCAGGATGCGGCGGTGACGGAAGGAAAGGCTTCCTTTGCGCTTTCCAAAGCATCCTGGAATATGATACGTTTTCGTATCGGATATCCCGCATCTTTTGCGCTTTCAGCCACCCGCTAAGTCCATGCCCATCACGTGGGACGAACGCAGCA
>JAEYLA010000096.1 GCA_023461495.1 Bacillota bacterium
TCCGGGTCGGCGGCCAGCATGGCGCGGCCAGCGTTCGTATGCTCGCTCGGGCTTGCGTGTACGGTTGCGCCGAAGTTTTCAATGATGGCCTTGCGGTAGGGCTTCTGGATGCTCGAGACCTTCACCATAAACACCGTCAGCGGCAGCTTAAAGTACGCGCACGCTTCAGATAGAGCCGTGCCCCACTGGCCCGCGCCCGTTTCCGTCGTCAGGCCAAGAAGTCCCTGCTCCTTTGCGTAATAGGCCTGCGCAATGGCGGAATTGAGCTTATGGCTGCCCGAGGTGTTGTTCCCCTCAAATTTGAAGTAAATCTTTGCGGGCGTATCAAGCTCCTTTTCCAGGTTGTACGCGCGCACCAGCGGAGAGGGGCGGTAAATGCGGTACATATCCATGATGGGGCCGGGGATATCCACGAAGCGGGTGGTTGCGTCCATTTCCTGATGCGCGAGCTTTTCACAGAACACCGGGTAAAGGTCGCTCTCAACGGCGGGTTTGTTGACGCCGGGAATCAGAAGGGGGGCGGGCTGTTCTATCATGTCCGCGCGCAGATTGTACCACTGCTGCGGAAGCTGCTCCTCTGTCAAATAGAACCGATGCGGAATGCGTGCCATACTTCGTTCTCCTTTCAACTTCACATTTTAAAGTAACAAAAAAGCTCCCGTCCCAGTCATTGGGACAGAAGCCATATGCCTTCTGCGGTGCCACCCGATTTGGCGCTATATTGCGCCCGCCTTTCATCAACCTGCAAACACAGGTCTTCCCCCAAGGTAACGGAGGGGAGTGCCGTCAGCTGCTACTAGGGGAAACCCCGTTCGGCTGCCCTCATAAGTCCATTCAGCAAAGGTATTGAGCTGCCGCTTTCCACCATCACGGCTCTCTGTGAGCTATCCCTAGGCCTACTCTTCTTACTCAACGGTTTGTCTTTGTGCACATTGTATGCATAAGCGCATCGGTTGTCAACCACAAGTTTTTGGATGATACAAAAAGTGGAGTTCATCCATAGTGGCCTCCGGCGCTGCCTAAGGGCGGAGACGCGCTTTTTCCGGGAGTTGAAATCCATGCATGGATGCAATAGTATAAAAGGGAAAGCGGCAAAAGATGGTGAAAACCCATATCATTCCGGCAGCCCCATTTTTGTATGGAAAAGAGGGAGGAACCGTGATCGGCTTAAAGGAATATGCGTATCTTTCCAAGCATTTTAGTGAGGTCAAGCATGTAACGCTCAACCCGGGCAGCGAGGGGGTCGTGCGTGTGCATATGGTGCCGCCAAAGCTGAATATTTTAAAAAACGCGCCCAGCGTTGTGATATTAAACGGGCAGGATATCCTGCCCATCAACACCTCTTGGGCCATACTCCTGTCCGCGTTTATAGATGAAATCCAGCGGTATGACCAAAAGGAGCTCAAAGACGAAGACTGGGACGATGTGGTAAACACGACCGTTTCAACAACCCGGCGCGTTTACCGCCATGTGAAGGAAAGCACCCTCAAAGGCGACCTTTGGCGGATCATCAGCACCCTCTATGACATTGCAAACGGCAGGCAGCCCGAAGAGGAGATCGGCGCGGTCTCCATTGGGGAGTACGCGCCCCACATGACGGCGCCGCACCGCATGGATCTGATGGTCAGCGCGCTGTATAAAGACTGCCGCTGGAACTGCAACAACCAGTGCCTGCATTGCTATGCGGCGGAGCAGGAACTTTCGGATACAGAAGAGCTTTCTTTGGCGCAGTGGAAGCAGGTGATAGACAACTGCCGTGCGGCGTGTATCCCGCAGCTTACCTTCACTGGCGGAGAGCCGACACTGCGCACGGATCTTGTGGAGCTTGTGGACTACTCCAAATGGTTTATTACGCGGCTCAACACAAACGGCATCTGTTTGACGCAAACGCTGTGCAACGCGCTGTATGAAGCAAGCCTTGACAGCGTGCAAATCACATTATATTCCCATGATGCGCACATCCACAATGCGCTTGTGGGTGCGGACAGCTGGGAAAAAACCGTGCAGGGCATCAGGAATGCCGCGGGCGCAGGGCTCAATGTGAGCATCAACACCCCGCTGTGTACGTTGAACGCGGACTATCGGGAGACGCTTCGGTTTCTCAATAGCCTCAATATCAAATATGTTTCCTGTTCTGGCCTGATTCCGGCGGGCGGCGCAACCGGCGGCGCGTCCATCAGCACGCAGCTGAGTGAGGATGCGCTGTATAAGGTGCTCAAAGACGCATACGACTACTGCCGGGAAGCGGGAATAGACTGCAGCTTTACGTCCCCCGGATGGATGCGGGAAGAGCGCCTGCATGAAATCGGATTCCGGACAGCGCCTTCCTGCGGGGCATGTTTAAGCAACATGGCCATAGCGCCGGGCGGCGCCGTCATTCCCTGCCAAAGCTGGCTGTCCGGCGAAGGACTTGGGAATATGCTTGAAACCCCGTGGGACGCTATCTGGAACAGCGCCAAATGCAGGGAAATCCGCGCAGTTTCTGCAAGGATGGAGCAGCAGTGCCAGCTTGGCAAAAGAAAGCAGGTGTGACGATGCGAAAAAAGATCCTTCATTTTGCAGTAGCGGCCGTTTTTCTTCTGTTGCTGTTGCCGCTCCCTGCACAGGCGGCAAAACCCCTTGATGAAATCAAGAGCTATGTGGTCACCGTCGATATGCGGCAGGACGGCACCATGGATATTCAATACCAGCTGGACTGGTTGGTGCTTGATGACACGGCAGAAGGTCCCCTGACCTGGGTAAAGATCGGCATTCCTAACCGCCATGCCGATAACATCAAAGCGCTTACGCCAACTATCAGCAAGATCAGGTATATGGGCGATGGCGGCAGTTATGTGCGGATTGACCTTGACCGGGCGTACCGCGCCGG
>JAEYLA010000097.1 GCA_023461495.1 Bacillota bacterium
GTTTAAGAAAGGACTGAATTTCTATGTCAAAAAAGGCATCAATCGATACAGCGCGCGCGGACATCGCCGTTGAGGTACAGGGCGTTACCAAGGTATTCACCCAGTGGCAGCGGGAAAACGCGGGCAAGGGGCTGTTAAAGAACCTCCTGCGCCCTGAAAAGCACATCATTACCGCGCTCAATGATGTTTCCTTTCAGGTCAAACGGGGAGAATTCATCGCCTACGCGGGGCCGAACGGTGCTGGAAAGAGCACGACCATGAAGCTTCTTTCGGGCATGCTTCTCCCCAACTGCGGCGATCTTCATGTGCTTGGCCTTTCCCCCAGCCGGGATCGCATCCGCCTGATGCAGCGCATGGGCATCCTGTTCGGCAACCGCACGGAGCTCTGGTGGGATCACCCGCTGTCCCAGAGCTTTGAATGGAAGAAAGTCGTCTGGGACATTCCGGACGACGTCTATGAAAAGAACCTGAAGCTTGCCGTTGACCTTCTTGACATCGGCAGCCTGCTCAAGACCTATGCGCGCGAGCTGAGCTTGGGCCAGCGCATGCGCGGAGACCTTGCCATGATGCTGCTGCATGGGCCGGAGGTGATCCTGCTGGACGAACCGACACTGGGGCTTGACGTTGTAGCAAAGCGCCAGATGATCGAATTTTTGAAGCGCATCAACCGCGAGGAGGGCGTTACGATCGTCGTCACCAGCCACGACATGGATGATCTTGAAGAGATGGCGCAGCGCATCCTGATGATTTCCGGCGGCAATATCGCGTACGACGGCGAATTTGACGGGCTCCGGGATATTACGGGGAACCTTACCCGTATCATCATTTCTATGGAAAACGGCAAGGCGCCCATGCTCTCCCCCGCCACGCTGATTTCCACGGAGAACGGCGTTTACGAGTTTGAGGTCGATCTGTTAAAAACGCCCATCCAGGCATTTTTGCAGCAGCTTTCCCAGATGGAGCGCGTCAAGAACATTGAAATCAAGCGCACGCCTATCGAGCAGGTGATCGCAGAGCTATTCAAGGCATGGAGAGCAGACGCATAACAAGACAAAAGGGGAGCTGGAATTCCGGCTCCCCTTTTTTATGCTTCTTAAATCGCGTTCAACTTGCCAATATTCGTTCCCAGTCCAGCCGTTCATCCGCAAGCGAACTTGCCGTAAAATCCGCAATCGGATGAAAGCGCGCCGGGCCAACGCCCAGTGTGCGCATGCCTCCGGCATGCCCTGCCGTAATACCTGCGTCCGCATCCTCCACGACGACGCAGCAGTCAGGTTCCACACCCAGCTTCTTTGCTGCAACCAGGAACACCTCCGGGTCCGGCTTGCTCTTTGTGGTATCATGCCCGCTTGCCACCGCGTCGCACAGCGGCAGCAGCCCCGTTTTTTCAAGGATAAACGGGGCATTCTTGCTGGCCGAGCCGACGCCTGTCAATATGCCCCTTTCTTTGAGAAGCCGAAGCGTTTCTTTTGCGTTCTCCAGCACACAGCTTTCATCGATCGTCTGGAGCATCTCCATATAGTAAGCGTTCTTTTTTTCCGCCAACCGGAGCTTTTCTTCCTGCGTATAGCTGCGGCCCGCCTTTTCCAGCACGATCTCCAGCGACTCCATACGGCTTACGCCGCGCTGACGGACGTTGTCCGCATGCGTAAAGGTGGTGATGGAAAGTTCGTTTGCAAGGCGTTCCCATGCGCGAAAGTGCAGCGCATCGGTAGAAACCAACACGCCGTCCAAATCGAACAATACGGCTTTGATCATCTCGTTCACTCCCCCTCCTGCGCGTCCGCGCACGCAATCTTCCATCCAGCGTGTGTCACATGCGCCATATAGCACGCGCCTTGATGTATAAAGCGGAACCGGAGTCGCTTCCAGTGCGCGGGCAGGCAGGGCGAGAGCATCATTTGCCCTTCGAACGAAAGCCCCGCAAACCCCTGCACAAGCGTCTTCCATGCCCCGCCCGCAGCGGCCGGGTGCGTGCCGCCGATATAAACAAGCCCGGCCCACTGTTTTCCGCCGCCCCGGATATCGGCCAAGGCGCTTTTTAAAAAGAACGGATACGCGAGATCCGCGCGCGAAAACCTGCACGCCAGCAGCGCGTACATGCAGGCGCTGAGTGTTGAACCGTGCTCCGTACGCGGTTCGTAATACGCCCAGTTGCGGCGTAGCGTTTCCACATCGTATTCGTTGTGGAACAGCTCCAACATGGCGACAACGTCCGCCTGCTTGATTACCTGCGTATCGGAAGCGACGCCGCTTGCCCCGCCCCAGTATTCGCGCGGGTCTTTGAGGCGGCCGCGCACTGCGTCAAGCCCGGCGTCCTCCAATGCAAAGTACCCGTCAAACTGCTCCACCACCCCGGTTTCGTCGGGTTTTGGAATATAGAGCCGCTCCATCGCCTCCGCAAACTGTACCAGCAGGGCGTCAATGTCCATTTCCCGGATCAATTCGACATAAGCCGCCGCATCATAGTCTTTCAGAATGCGTATCGCTTTTTGTGCGCTTTCCAATGTAAAGCGCGCCATACGGTTGGTATAGGCGTTGTTGTTGACGCGCTCATGGTACTCATCCGGCCCAATCACATCGTGCAGCTCATACCGTCCCGTATTGAGCGGCAGCACCATACGGGAACAATAAAATTCCGCGCAGGCAAGCGCCATTTTTGCGCCGCCTTCGGCAAGTACGGAGTAATCCCCTGTTACCTCCACATAGCGCATGAGCGCCCACATCACGGCGGAAGAGATATGGATCTGTTTGTCCTTAAAATACGTACGTACCGGCCGCCCGGTAAATACGTCCGTCACGTTATAGTCCGAGCACGCGTCAAAACCGCCCTCCTGGCTTTCCCACGCGTAGAACGCGCCCTTATATCCATAGGAGGCCGCCTTTTTGAGCGCGCCGGGCAGCGTCTCTATACGGTAGCGGATGAGCGAACGCGCGATCTCGGGCTGCGTGTAAAGAAAATAGTCGAGCAAAAACAGTTCGCTGTCCCAGAACACCGCGCCCTTGTACGTCTGCCCGGAAAGCCCGCGCGCGGGGATGGAGAGTGCCGTATGGTGCCTTGGCGCAATGGCGTTGAGCTGATAGATGGAAAAATTGATGGCGCGCTCCGCTTCCCTGTCCCCCTCTATCTCCACCTCGCTCACGCGCCATATGGCCTCCCACGCTTCGCTGCTTTCCTCCAGCAAGCGGCCGTAATCTTCCGGCGCAAGGCCTTCAAGCGCGGCGCGCACGTTTTGGAAGGGGGCGCCAGCATCCTTTGAGGTGAATACCGCGCAAAAGGAGGTGAGCGTTACCGTGTCCCCCGCCTTGCAGTGGAGCGATGTCCCTTTTCGCAACTCCAACGAATTCATATCCAGCCGTGTATCATTGATGGAAAGGAAGCTCTTTCTCCCAACGCACACGGTATCCAGTCCGTTTTGCACAGACGCCTTACAAAGCAGTGTGTTTTGATGCGCCTGTGTTTCAATACCGCTGTAGTGGGGGCCGTGGATATCCCAAACGTCGCCGTCGATACCGGCGCAAAGCGTTAGTACCGCGTCCTGATCCACATTTACCGTGTAGCGCATCGCACACATGTGTATGTCCTTCAGGCTTACGTACCTTTCGCTTTTCAGAGTAACCGTTTTGCTCCCCTGCACCCATACGGTACGCCTGCACATGATGCCATACCGGAAGTTTAATGACTGTTCGTGCTCCTGCGGCAGGCGCTGGGGCAGCGAAAGTAACGCGCCGTCCACACGCAGCCGGGTAAAGAACGGATTGGGCGCGTTAAGCGGTTCCCGCCAGCCGCTGCCCACCTGATCATAAATACCCGCCAGGTTGACTGCGGCAAGCTCACTGTTTGTATGCTCGTCAAGCGTGCCGCGTATGCCAAGATAGCCGTTCCCAATCAGGAAGCGGTTACCGTGATCCGCAATCTCCTCAGGCGCGCAGCTGTTGGTTTTTAGCGTAAACCGCATTGCCATCCTCCCATTCTCCTAAGAGTGGGATTGTTACACCGCGCCTGTCAACAAGATGCTTTCTTCCGTATATTTCAATTTCTACAGGCGCATCTGAACAAAACGCTGCTTGCTGTTTTGTAACGGATACCTTTATGGCCACCCCCCGGTACGGCAGGGAGAACGCGTACCCCTCCCAAGCCGGTGGGATGGTAGGCGAAAGCCGCAGGCGCTCCCCATCATGCACCAGCCCGCCAAAGCCATAGACGACATTGAGCCAGCTCCCCGCAATGGATGTGATATGCAGCCCCTCATCTGTATTGCGGTTGTAATTATCCAAATCCAGCCTTGCCGCAAAGCGGAACATGGCGTAGGCCTGTTCCATGCGCCCGATCTCCGCCGCCAGTATGGAATGGACTGACGGGGAAAGGCTGCTCTCATGAATGCAGCGCGGCTCATAATAGGCATAATTTGCTGCAAGCTGTTCTTTTGAAAACGCATGCCGGTACAGCAGCAGGAACATCAGTACATCCGGCTGCTTGAGCATATCGTTGCGGTAAATGCGCTCATACGACCAATGGCTGTAGAGCGGGAAGTCCTCCACCGGGATGGCGTTCACATCCACATGCGGCAGGCGAAAAAACCCTTCGTGCTGTTCAAAGAGCTTTGTTTCCTCCGTATACAGGATGCGCATGTGCTGCGACATGCTCCGCCACTCTTCCTGTTCCAATACGGTAAGTGCCGTCTTTTTCACGAGCGCCCGGTAGGCTTCCGGCACGGTTCTTCGCATTTCTTCAAGCACTTCAAGCGTATAGAGGAAGGTCTTTTGCGCCATAAAGTTGGTGTACGTGTTGTTGTGCACCATCATCTGAAACTCATCCGGCCCCA
>JAEYLA010000098.1 GCA_023461495.1 Bacillota bacterium
ATCAACCTCGACCGGCTCAAGGCGCACATTGCGGCGCTCAAAGCTTCCGGCTACATGACGATCACGGAGCAGGACATCATCGATTATTACAAAGTGGGCAAGCCGCTTCCCGAACGGGCGCTGTTCCTGATGTTTGAAGACGGCCGCCGGGATACGGCGATTTTTGCACAGGAAGCGCTCGAAGCTTACGATTACCGCGCCATGATGTTTTCCTATGCGGATAAATTTGAAAAGCGGGACAACAAGTTTTTAAACGCAAAAGACCTTCTCGCCCTCAAAAAGGGCACGTATTGGGAGCTTGGCACCAACGGCTACCGGCTTTCCTATATCAACGTGTTCGATCGGTACGACAACTACATCGGCCACCTTGATAGCGTACAGTTTACTTTGCTTTCCCAATATCTCAGGCGCAACTATGACCATTACCTGATGGACTTTTTGCGCGATGAGGATGGCCTGCCCCAGGAAAGCTACGAGGAGATGCTCCAGCGCATCGATGCGGACTATACAAACATGCGGGACGTTTACACAAGCGAGCTTGGCTATCTGCCCCAGGTCTATAGCCTGATGCACGCGAACTCAAAGGCGGGCTACGGCACGCATGCGCTGACAAGCGCACAGAATGAAACGAATATCCACGCGCTATTCACGCTTTGCTTCAACCGCGAGGGGGACAGCTTGAATCAAGCCGATACGCCTGCCTATGATCTGACCCGCATGCAACCGCAGGCGCACTGGCAGACAAACCACCTGTTGATGCGGCTGTGGGACGATACCGGGGATGCAATGGCGTTTGTAGTAGGAGAGGCGCAGCAGGCGGAAGCATGGCAACTTCATACGGGTGCTGCGGAATATCAAAAAAACCGCATTCTCCTCACGACCCTGCCTTCCGGCTCCGGGCGCATTGTAAACAAAGCCGTGCGGGAAGCGGATGTAAGCCTAAGTGCAACGCTCAAAGGCAATCTCTATGGCGCGCAGGGTATGTATCTGCGCGCGGATGAAACGCTTTCTTCCTATGTGTATGTCGGCATTCAGGATAAGACCCTGGAGGTCAGCGAGGCTGTCAATGGGAATGTAACGGTTCTTGCAACGATTGATCTGTTTGACTTCTTCCATGAGGCGGAGCGTACCGTAGCGGAGGATGAAGCGCAGAGCCTGCTTGCCGCAAAAGACGTCACCGCGCAAAGCCAGTTTGACGCCGCAATCAACGCAAAACTGCAGCAGCGCGCACAGGCGCTTTCAGGTGAAGCCGCGAGCGCATCCTCTTTCACTGGCGAAGCCTATCGCCCGGAAACCGACCTTTCAGATTCCGGCTTGTACAAACTGCATGTAACACTCAGAGGCGATGCGCTTTCTGTTGTCATCAACGGCACGACCGTGCTTGGCGGGCAGGCGGTGCATGTGTCATCGCCCGGCGCCGTAGCGCTCGAAGCCGCGATGTCCCACAGGAATTTCAGCCAGCGCAACCTGTTTGACGATGTATATGACGGCGTGTTTGAGGATGTGTCGGTGACGAGCGCAGATGGTGCGCGCGTATTGTACACCAACCGTTTGAGCCGACAAGACGCGCTGATTGCCGACGCCAAACGCATTTGGGAAGACGTCATCAACTGGTTCATCAACGTATTTTAAACCCGACGAACTTCTGACAGAAGGGGGACTGCACTATGCATACTGGATGCCGCAGGAGTCTGCGTTTTTTAATTTCCATTTTCATCCTGTTGATGTTATCGCTGGGATGCAGTATGCCGGACCCTAAGCCGCCGCTCCCAACACCCGCGCCTGCGCTTTCCCCTGCGCCGGTGCAGTCTGCGCCCGCTCCGGCGGCTGTGCCTGAAGCAGCGCCACTCCCGCTTTCCGCGTGGGGCGTGTACTGGGACAGTGACCCCGTTATAAAGGAGCTGGAGATTCTTTCTCCTTCCCTAAGCAGCATCAGCGCATTCTCCATGCTGTTTGACGCCCAGGATGGGATGTATCTTCCGGATCAGACAATTGCCCTCATCTGGCAACTGCAGGAAGCTTTCGGACAGACGAAGGAAATTTACCTCACGTTCGTCAATGATGTGGCACTGGAGGACGGCGGCTTTTCCCTCAAGGACGTTGGCCTGCTCGAGCGGATTTTCGCAAACGACGCGGCAATGGACGCGCATATTGCGGATATGATCGCCCTCACGCAGGCTGCAGGCTGCGGCGGCATCGATCTTGACTATGAAGCCGTCAAACGCAACGCTACACTCTGGGAGCCGTATGGCCGGTTTATTGAAAAGCTGTATGCCCGCGCGGGCGAGGCAAATTTAAGCTTGCGCGTGGTACTCGAACCCGCCTCGCTTGGAAAGACCGCGTATCCAAACGGCCCTGAGTATGTGGTGATGTGCTATAACCTCTACGGTTCGCACAGCGGCCCTGGTCCCAAGGCGGATATGGACTTCATCCGCGAGCTTGCGCAAAAAAGCAGCGGCATCTCGGACGTTGCGTTCGCCTTTGCCACGGGCGGGTTCGATTGGAAGAACAATAAAGACGCCCAACAGCTGACGCAATCGGACGCGGAAGCGCTCGCAAAGCGCGTCGGCGCAACGCCTGTACGGGACACGGCAAGCGGCGCCATGCAGTTTACCTACAAAGAAGATAACGTCCCACACACCGTCTGGTATGCGGACGGGGAAACGCTTGCGTTCTGGATACATACCGCGCGGGAAGCGGGTATTATGAACTTTGCACTCTGGCGCACGGGCGGCAATGCGGAGGAAGCGCTCAAACGCGTCCTGGAGGCCGCACAGCCATAGCATATAGTAATCGCGCAGCCCTCATATTCTCTTTTCTAAAGGTATCGCCGCCATAGGCTGCGACGGTAATTTACTTTATTTTAATAGCGGGAGGGCTCACGGTTCGCAATGGTCGTATTGCGTCGCGGCAAAACCGCTCCTGATACTTCCTTGCTCACTGAGATACCACCTCACTGTATCCGCCACAGGCGGTGTTCGGCTTGTCCTCCCCGCGCCCCCTAACGTGCCTGCATTCTTGAGGCTGGACGAATCCCCCAAATGGTAAAAGGCTACATGCCCAATAAAACGTCGGATGCTCTTAAGTATAGGGGATCCGTCGTTCTTTATCGAAACGAAAGGAGCTGTCGTGCTAAGAAAAGCACGGCAGTCGCTTTGCGATGCTGCAAGAAAGGCAAAGGGTGCCTGCAAAATGTATGGTTGTCCTTGGTTTGCAACAAGGCGATCATATGGTAATATGATAATAAATGTAAACATATTAAAAAATTGGAAACTTTATAGCAATAATTCCGTCTGTATTATGGGAGGTAAAATTACCAAGGAGGTGAATTGTAGGAAACAGCTCCCTGCCTTCGATTAACAAAGGAAGATATTATGGAGAAGATTACGAGCCTAATCCTTGTAAATGAAGACAGCCATGAGCGAAACGCAGGACAGAAACAAGCGGATGATTGGGCGTGA
>JAEYLA010000099.1 GCA_023461495.1 Bacillota bacterium
CGGGCCACCGCATTGTAAACGAACCGGAAAAAGCGGAGGTGCTCATTGTAAATACCTGCGGCTTTATCGAACCCGCCAAGCAAGAAAGCATCAACACCATATTGGAAATGGCGGCCTACAAAAAGAAGGGCCGCTGCAATACGCTCGTTGTCACCGGCTGCCTGAGTGAACGCTACCGCAAGGATTTGGTGGAGGGTCTGCCGGAAGTAGACCATTTCTTAGGCGTACATGAGTACGAAACGCTGCCCGGTTTGTTGCCCAAAACCCCGCACTGCGCGCCAAAGGCCGCAAGAAAGCTGACCACACCCTTTTATACCGCCTACCTTCGCGTAGGGGACGGCTGCAACAACCGCTGCACCTACTGCGCCATCCCGTTGATCCGCGGGCCGCTCAACAGCGTGCCCATGCCGCAGCTCATCGATGAGGCGAAGTCGCTTCTTGATACCGGAGTCACGGAGCTGACCGTCATCTCGCAGGATACTTCCGGCTACGGCAGGGACCTTTACGGCAAGCCCATGCTGCTGCCTTTGATGGAAGAGCTGACAAAGCTCCCGCAGTTAAAGTGGCTGCGTGTACTTTATACCTACCCGGATACCGTTACAAAGGAGCTGATTGCGGGCATTGCGGGCAACGAAAAGATATGCAATTACCTCGATATCCCCTTGCAACACATCGATGACAATATGCTAAAGCGCATGCACCGCAGGGGCACCCGCACGCACATCGAGGGCGTACTTTCCTATATCCGCACCTATACGCCGGACTTTATGCTGCGCACCACCATGATGGTGGGCTTCCCCGGCGAAACCGACCGGGAATTTGAGAGCATGCTCGCATTCCTGCGCGAATATCCTTTTGACAGGCTGGGCGCATTCGCCTTCTCCCCGGAAGAGCAGACCGCCGCGGCCAACATGCCGGATCAGGTGCCTGACGCCGTGAAGCAGGAGCGCCTTGACCGCCTGATGCAGCAGCAGCAAACAATTTCCCGCGCAAGAAACGAGGCGCGCGTAGGCCGCACGGTAGAAGTGCTGATTGAAACCACGCGCCAGGGAACGAGCTACGGCCGCTCCTATGCCGAAGCGCCTGAGGTGGACGGCGCGATCCTGCTCCCCGCAAAGCCCCACCACAAGCCCGGCGCCTATGTCACCGCCCGCCTTATTAAAGCACTTGAATACGACATGTACGGAGAAGAATTATGAATTTGCCAAACAAGCTGACCGTCCTGCGCATGCTGCTCGTGCCTGTCTTCGTCGCCTGCTTTTATTTCCCCGTCGCCTACCGGGATATCATTGCGGCAGGCGTGTACATCCTCGCCTACATTACGGATATATTGGACGGGGAGATCGCGCGCAGGCGCAACCTTGTCACCAGCTTTGGGAAGCTGATGGATCCGATGGCGGATAAGCTTCTAACGTGCAGTGCGTTCATCATGCTCTCCGCACGGGCATTCGTTTCCCCTATCGCCGTCATCATCATCGTCTCGCGGGAGCTGTTCATCAGCGGGTTCCGGCTTGTTGCGGTGGAAAGCGGCAATGTGATCGCCGCAAGCTGGCTTGGGAAAATTAAGACCATTTCGCAGTGCGTGGCCGTGGTGGCGGCGCTTATCTGGCCGTATCTCTGGTGGCCGCGCTTCCCGCTTGATGACATCATCGTCTGGATTTCTGTTGGCTTCACGCTCTGGTCCGCGATCGATTATGTGGTCAAGAACCGGGAGAGCATCAAGTTTTCCTGATTTTCCGCAGGGCTTTGCCCCTGGCCCCACCCAAGGGACTCATCCCTTGGGAATCCCCTATAAAAACGCCCCAGTAAGGTCTTTTCAAGCGTCAACAAATACACTTGCCTTCGATATGACAGGACTTTTAGCGCACTCGTACTGAGGGGGCGCGGGGAGGACAAAGCCGAACGCCGCCTGTGGCGGAAACAGTGAGGCGGAGTCCCAGTGAGCAAGGGAGTATCAGCAGCGGCTTTGCCGTGACGCAATACGACCATTGAGAACTGTGAGCCCTCCCGCTATTCAATAAAATAATCTTTCGTCGCCACCTCAGGTGGCGATACCTTAAGAGAAAAGAGGTCTTTTTCATGATTGCCGAACTGATCAGCGTCGGAACAGAGCTGCTGATGGGACAGGTACTCAACACCGACGCACAGTTTATGGCGCAGAAGCTTGCTCCGCTGGGCGTGAACGTGTACCATCAGGTCACCGTGGGAGACAACCCCCAGCGCTTAAAGGACGCGGTCAGCACCGCGCTTTCCCGCGCGGATATCGTGATCCTTTCCGGCGGCCTGGGCCCTACGGGGGACGATCTGACGAAGCAGACGATTGCCGATCTGTTTGAACTGCCCATGGAACGCGATATGGAAAGCGAACAGACGCTGCGTGCGCGTTTTGCAGCCTTTCGGCGGGAGATGACGCCCAACAACCTCAAGCAGGTGGATTTCCCCAAGGGCAGCATCATCTTAAAAAACGCCAACGGCACGGCTCCCGGCTGCATTGTGCCCTACGGCGATAAAGCCGCCATCCTGTTACCCGGCCCGCCGTCTGAACTCTTCCCCATGTTTGAGAACGAGGTCATGCCGTATCTGGAAGTACGCAGCGGCTACAAGTTGTATTCCCGCGAACTTCGCATCTTCGGCATGGGCGAATCAGCCGTAGAATATATCCTGCAGGATCTAATGGACGCGCAGGACAATCCCACCATCGCCCCATATGCGAAAACGGGCGAGACCACGCTCCGCGTGACGGCGCGCTGTGCCACGGAGAAAGAAGGGGTTGCGCTTGTAACGCCCGTGATCGACGCCATCAAGGCCCGCATCGGGGATGTCGTTTACTCAACCGAAGGCGTTACGCTTGCAGGCACCTGCGCAAGCCTGCTCGAAGAGCGCGGCCTGACCCTTGCGGTGGCTGAAAGCTGCACGGGCGGCATGATCTCTTCCACGCTTGTGGATATCCCCGGCAGCTCCGTGTTCTTTATGGAGGGCGCCGTCACCTACTCGGATGCCGCAAAAATGCGCCGTCTCGGCGTTTCCAGCGCGACGCTGCGCAAATACGGCGCGGTGAGCGAGGAATGCGCGCGTGAAATGGCTGCCGGTATGCGCAAGACCTCGGGCGTTGATTACGCGCTTGCCACAACAGGCATTGCAGGCCCCGGCGGCGCGACCAAGGAAAAGCCCGTGGGCCTTGTATATGTTGCCCTCGCCTCCAATCAGGAAGTGATCGTCAAGAAGTTACATCTCACCGGGAACCGTACCCGTGTGCGTGAAGTGACGGTGCTCCATGCGCTCGACGTGCTGCGCCGCGCGCTTTTGGAGCTGCCGCAGACAGAATGATGTTTCCGGAATAGATACATTTTACAGAAAAGTTTACAGAAAAGTTTCCTGTATCGAAACTTTTTGCTTTTCCTCTATGAGCGGCTGTGATATACTAATTGCATCGGATGAGACGAGGAGGGTGCGCATGGCAAACGTAGGCGTGGAAAAATCCCGGGCGCTGGAAATGGCGCTCAGCCAGATTGAAAAGCAGTTCGGCAAGGGCGCGATTATGAAGCTGGGGGATTCGGCGGGCAAAATCTCCGTTTCCACCATTTCCACCGGCTGCCTGGAACTGGACTTTGCGTTGGGTGTAGGCGGCGTTCCGCGCGGGCGCATTATAGAAATTTTCGGGCCGGAATCCTCCGGTAAAACCACCGTTGCCCTGCACATCATCGCGCAGGCGCAAAAGGATGGCGGCACCGCGGGCTTTATCGACGCGGAGCATGCGCTTGACCCTGTCTACGCGGGCAACCTCGGCGTAAATGTGGATGAACTCTATGTTTCCCAGCCGGACAACGGTGAGCAGGCGCTTGAAATCACCGAGGCGCTGGTGCGCTCGGGTGCGATGGACGTGGTAGTGGTAGACTCCGTTGCGGCACTCGTCCCCAAGGCGGAAATTGAAGGCGATATGGGCGATTCCCACGTCGGCCTCCAGGCAAGGCTGATGTCCCAGGCGCTCAGGAAGCTTGCGGGCACCATCTCAAAGACCAATACGGTCGTTGTGTTCATCAACCAGCTGCGCGAAAAGGTCGGCGTCATGTTCGGCAACCCGGAAACCACGCCGGGCGGCAAGGCGCTCAAATTCTATGCGTCCATCCGCCTGGATGTGCGCAAGATTGAGACCCTCAAAAACGGCACGGAGTTTGTGGGCAACCGCACCCGCGTCAAGGTGGTCAAAAACAAAGTCGCCCCGCCGTTCAAGCAAGCGGAGTTTGATATCATCTATGGCGAGGGCATCTCACGCGAGGGTTCTATCCTTGATCTTGCGGTACTGTATAAGCTCATCGCAAAGACCGGCGCATGGTACTCCTATGGGGATATGCGTATGGCCCAGGGTCGCGACAATGCCCGCCTGTTCTTAAAGGACAACCGCGAATTGGCCGAACAGCTTGAAGCGCAGCTGCGTGGCATATTGGACCAGGAACGCGCCAAGGCCGCAGCGGAGCTTGAAGCGCGCCGGAACAGCAACGGCGAGCCTGCTCCCGCAGGCGCGGATGCTTGAGTTCATTCCAACATCAGGACGATTGCATTTTTACAAAGATGCGCCGCGACAGAGCATTGTTGCGGCGCGCACCTTTTGTTTGAAAGCGATTTTGATCGCCAGAAGACAAGTGGAACTCTGCCGTACATACAATTTGATATACCCTTGCGTGTGAAAAAGGAGAATCTGTCAGATGAAAAAGATATTGAGCCTTATTCTTTCTATGGTTTTATGCGTGGCGTTAACCGCCTGCAACAGCAATCAGGCGGTTAACGCTGCTGCGAATAGTGAACCTTCGCCTCTTCCCGCTTTGCCGACAACAACCCCGGTAACGGCAACAGCCAAACCGGAGGAGCAGGATCAACCCGATCCTGCTGATGGAACGTATCCTGCATATGCTGCCGCGCTTGAAACCCTGCTCCAACGCCATTTGCTTCCCGACGGCACCGATGCTGGAGAGCAATTTGGTGATATAACGGAAAACCAGTTCGCCGTTTATGATGTGGACCGTGACGGAAAAGACGAGCTGATCCTGTTGTATTCCACCACAGCCACAGCAGGGATGGCAGGATACATCTTCTCTTATGAAAAAGAAACCGGCGCATTGCAAACGCAGCTGCAGGAATTCCCGTCGCTGACGTTTTATGAAAACGGATTCGTCAAAGCGGGATGGTCCCACAATCAAGGGCTAGCCGGTAACTTTTGGCCATACAGCCTGTATCAATACGATGCAAATTCGGATCGTTATACACTGGTTGGCATGGTAGATGCGTGGGACAAAAGCTTTTCGGAAACAGACTATCAAAACCGTCCATTCCCGAGCGATATTGATAAAAGCGGGACCGGGGTTGTTTACTATATCATGGAGGATGGGCAATACGACACCACGAACCCGGTAGATGCATCCGCATACGATGCGTGGGTAGATGCGCACAGTGGAGGTGCTTCGGAAATGCAAATCCAGTATAGGAACCTGACGGAAGAAAACATCTCCCAAATCAAAAACGGATGATCCGACATGCTTCCATTGGAGAATCGTGAGAACCGCAGAACAGTAAGCCCAACCTATATTCGCCGAAAAAAAGAGCCGCCGCGCTTTCCTAGCGCAACGGCCTTTTTATTTATCAGCGTATATCCCGCTTACGGCTGGTTAAAAAGCCCGTACGGGTTCCCCGTCAGTTCCAGATAAAACGCGGCGCGCGCCGTTTGTACATAAGGCGTGATCCAGAGGGAGAGGATGCCAAATGTCAGAATAGAGAGCAGCCACCAGCCGATAAAGCTGAAGTGCAGGCAAAACAGCCTGCCCTTGTTGCCCTGCATAAGCTCCTTGGAACGGTTGACGGCCTCGCGGATGCCCATTTCCGGATATTCCGCCATCAGGTAGGGCGCCATAGAGTACCGGTAGGCAGCAATGATACCGGGAACGAGCAGCAAGAGCGCCCACAGGAACATAAAGAGCCCCATGAACAGTCTGAGGCCCAGCGCCTTCAAAAAGATATCAAACCGTTCAAACAGCGATGCGAACGGCGGCTTTTGACCAAGGTTCAGGCGCGTATGGAAGGCGCAAAGGCCAAGTTCAATCGCACCGCCGATTAAGAACACGACCATCCCCCATACGGATAAGATCCCCGCGATCCCCAGAAGCATAATGAGGATTGGCCCCTGCAATTCAGCGGGCGCATTCTCAGCAAAGCTGCTTATGCCGCTTGAGACTCCGGAAGACTGGGCGCCGCCCAAAATGCCGGCTACCAGACAGATCAGCAGCGCCCAGCCCCAATATCCCCTCAGGCTGTTGCGCGCCGCCGCGCGGAACGCGCTTGCGTTTGGATGCATATACACTACCTACCTATTTGTTACAAATGTAGCATACCACACGGTACGCAGGATTCACAAGCATAGCACATGAAATTTGCCCCTGCATTCCTTAATTTTAACACTCTAAATTTTACTTTCGGCTTGCCCCGCCAAATTTTGTTTGCTACAATGTTCACAAAACTTCGGGAAGGGGACTCATCAGTATGGAATATCAACAGACGCCTCCGGGCGGCAGCGCGCCGAACAACAACAAGGCGGTGGCCTCTCTGGTACTCGGCATTGTTTCCGTTGT
>JAEYLA010000100.1 GCA_023461495.1 Bacillota bacterium
TCATGGCGTGTACGATGGCGTCGATCTGCTCCTGGTCGAGCTGCATATATGCCTCTAGCGCGCCTTCGGCTTTTTTCACCAGCGCATCGATCATGTTGCCGATATCCGGCTTCTGATCCTTTTGCTCTTTGAGCTTTTCCATACTCCATGCTCCTTCTTTAAAGTTGAATTTATAGCCTGGGCGTGCCGCACCTATGTGCAAAGCAGCTGCCCTGATGCTTGCGGTGTGGGCAGATATAATCGTTAATTATCTAACAAACAAAGCATAGCACTTTGTTATTTTTATGTCAATATGAATTGGTTATATTTATAACAATAGTTTTTATGATGGAAATCTACTGTGATATAATGGATCATAATGACTGTATGGAGGCGCACTTTGAAGATTTGTTTGAGGGATTTAAAAGAAAAGGATTTGGACGCCTACCTGTACTGGAACCATCCTTTGCGCGAATTCCACAAATACAACGGCCCCTATTATGCAAAACGGAATGAGCAGGAGCTGGTGTGTTATATAGAAGAATTGCGCCTGTCCTTTGCAAACGGCGGGGGGAATGCGTTCCCAAACAGAAAGATGATAGCGGAAAGCGAAACCGATGAGATCATCGGCGAGGTCAACTGGTACTGGAGGTCCCAGGAAACGCTGTGGATGGAAGTCGGCATTGTGATCTTCAATGAGAACTTTTGGGGCAAGGGGATTGGAAAACAGGCGCTCACACTGTGGATTGACGAGCTGTTTCTACAAAAGCCGGAGCTTGTAAGGATCGGGCTTTCTACCTGGTCCGGCAACCTTCGCATGATCAGGCTTGCCGAGGCGCTGGGGCTAAGGCAGGAGGCAGTCTATAGAAACGCGCGAATTGTGGAGGGAAACTACTATGATTCGCTCAGCTTCGGCATTTTAAAAGAGGAATGGTATGCGCTGCGCGCGCAAGGGGTGCTAGCACAACCGCAAACGGTTTCCGAAGAAAAATTTGCCATACCGGGCGTAGGCGGGCTTGTGATCCGGGACTGCGCGGGAGAGCCCTGCGTGCTCATGCAGGCGCGCGCCAAGGCGGATGCGCCCGGGGAGAGCGGGCTCATCGAAATCCCTGCGGGCAAAATTCGCGCGTTTGAAAGCGTATTTGACGCGCTCAGAAGGGAAATCCGGGAAGAAACCGGCCTTCGGGTAACGGAAATTCTGGGGGAAGAGGCCGCTCCCGTTTATGAAGATGAGGATTACCGTGTGATCAACTTTGCGCCGTTTTCCTGCGCGCAGAACCTTGCGGGACAGTATCCCATCATGGTATTCGTATTCCTTTGCCGTGTGGAGGGGGAGCTGGTGCACCATTCCGATGAAGCGCAGCAGTTTGCGTGGGTGCCGCTAAGTAAACTAAAAGAGATGCTCAATGTGCCAAATAGCTTATATCCCATGCATGTCAACACGCTGCATAAATATGTAAAATTCGCTGAAAAACAAGCATAACAAAGGCGCGGCTATGCCGCGCCTTTAGATTGTGCTATAAGCGGATGCTTTAGTTTGCTTTGTCTGCGATCAGCTTTTCAAGCGTCGCCAGCCTGAGGCTGACGCAGAATACAGAAATTGCCTCCAAAAGCTCGGATACGGGCGGCAGGGTGGGTGCAATGCGTATGTTGCAGTCTTTCGGGTCTTTGCCGTAGGGATGTGTCGCGCCTGCACCCGTCATCACAACGCCCGCTTCCTTACACAGTGCAAGCGTACGCTTGGCGCAGCCCGGCAGCGCGTCAAGGCTGATGAAGTACCCGCCTGTGGGCCTGTTCCAGCTTGCGATGTCAAGCGGGGCGATTTCGTTATCCAAGGCATCCAGCACGGCCGCAAACTTGGGCTTAAGGATGGCGGCGTGTTTCTGCATGAGCGCGAGCACGTGTTCCTCGTTTTTGAGGAATTTTACATGGCGCAGCTGGTTGACCTTGTCAAAACCGATCGTCTGGTAATTGGCGATTTTCTTGATATGGTCAAGGTTTGCTTTGCTTGCCGCCATGCACGCGACGCCAGCGCCCGGCAGCGTGATCTTGGAGGTAGAGGCAAACTCAAACACCATATCCGGGTTGCCTGCCTGTGCGCACAGGGAAAGGATTTCGGCAAACGGCACGAACGGCCCGTCAAACTCATGCACGCAGTATGCGTTATCCCACATCAGCAGAAAATCGGGCGCGGCGGGTCGTAAGGCCGCAATGCGCTTAATCACGGCATCAGAGTAAATGATGCCTTCCGGGTTAGAATACTTGGGCACGCACCATATGCCGCGAACGGCAGGGTCTTTGACGGCCGCCTCTACGGCGTCCATATCCGGGCCTTCCGGCGTCATGGGGATGGAGATCATCTCCATTTTGAAGCTTTCGGAGATGCCGAAATGCCGGTCATAGCCGGGAACGGGGCAGAGGAATTTGACTTTTTCAAGCTGGCCCCACGGCTTTTCGCTGTGGAGAAGCCCGTGCGTATACGCTTTTGCAATGGTATCGTACATCAACTGCAGGCTGGCGTTGCCGCCGACAAACACCTGCTCTTCCTTTACACCCAACAGTTCGGCAAACAGGCGCTTGCAGGAAGGGAGTCCGTCCAGCAGGCCGTAGTTGCGCACATCAAGCCCAGCGTCTATGCAATCTTGCGGCGTAACAAGGTTGGTCAAGAGCGCCATGGAGAGGTCCAGCTGGTCGCTGCCCGGTTTTCCGCGCGACATATCAAGCTTAAGGCCTTTTGCCTTTGCCGCTTCAAAGGCGGCCTGCGCTTGTTGCTGCTCTGCCTTTAACTGCTCCAGAGAGAAATCGGTATAACGCATGCTATGCTCCTACACATGAATTATTTCGCGCGCCGCGATGATGCGCAGCGTTGCGTTTATCGGGTAACCGCCTGCTGCGTCTTTGCAGGAAGCTATAAAACGGGCTGCATAAACGCCGGGGCGTTTGCTTCAGGCCGCATTGCTGTAAAAAAAGCGCGTGCCGACCGCGCTGCATAGACGCATCGCCGACCTTTTGGGCCGGCGAATGGAGGGTTACGTATGAGTATACCATACTTTTTTGAGTTTGCATGCAATTTTTTGTGATGGCCGATGCAAATTTTGCTTTTCCCTGAAGCGGTTCAATTACACAAACTTCTGCGTGGAGACCCGGAATACGCCCATATCGGTCAGCCTGCCTTCAGGGATTACGGGCAGGGCAAGGAAGGAAAGCGTAATGAACGGGTCAGACTCGCTTTGTACGCCCAACAATGCCGCTTCGTGCAGGAGCTTGCGCTGCGTTTCAAGAATTTCCTCCAGCGGCGCTTCTGTCATCAGGCCTGCAATCGGCAATGGAAGCAATGCGCGCACCTTGCCACCGCGTACCACCACATAGCCGCCGCCGCTTTTTTCAAGCGCGTCGATGGCGATATGCATGTCGCCATCGTTATCGCCAACCACAATCAGGTTGTGGGAGTCGTGCGCAACGGTGGAGGCGAGCGCGCCGTCGGTTACGCCAAGGCCGCTGAGTATGCCAAGGCCGATGCTTCCCGTCGCGTGGTGGCGTTCGAATACGGCAAGCTTGTTTAAGCCCCATCCGCTTTGGAACAGCCCGTTTTCCTGCGGGACGTCGCGCATGGTAAGGTTTGTGACAAGCTGGCCGGGGATGAGCTCAATCACCGGCATATCGCCCGTTACATATAGATCCAAAGCATCGGCTGTTCTCGGCTTCAGATGGACGCTGTTTAATACGGCGGCGGGCGGCGCGGGAACGGGGAGGGGCGCATCCTTGTACATTACGCCGCCCGTCATGACTGCAAGCGGCCGGAAGCTTTCAAGATCGGGAAGGAACACAAGGTCCGCGCGGTAGCCCGGCGCTATGGCGCCATACTCGCTCAGGCCATAATGGCGTGCGGCGTTCCATGTGGCCATGCGCACCGCAAGGAGCGGGTTGATGCCACAGGCAACGGCCCTGCGCAAGATGTAGCTGATGTGGCCGTCCCGGCGGATATCCTCCAAGTGTTTGTCATCCGTACAGAAGGACATATTGTCGGTAGGCAGTTCTTCATACGCAATGCGGCGGAGTATGGTTTCAATGCCATGTGCCGCAGAGCCCATGCGAAGCTGGATGTGCATGCCGGTGCGAAGCTTTTCTAAGACCTCATCATAATTGGAGCATTCATGGTCGCTACTTGGCCCGGCAATCCGGTATGCGTCAAGCGCGCGGCCTTTGACAAGCGGCGCGTGGCCGTCAATGGGACGGCCGGAGAACAACAGCAGCTTTTCAAGCATGTCTGTTTCGCCTGCGGCGACGGAAGGATAATCCATTACCTCGCCAAGGCCCAGTACGCGTTCATGCGCGGCAAACGGCGCAAGCTCCTTTGCAGAAAGCACCGCGCCGTTGTGCTCAAACGGCAGGCAAGGCACGCAGGAGGGCAGCATCATAAAGATGGAGAGAGGCAGGTTTTCAAACTGCTCGAGCATGTAATGTAGCCCCGCGCCGCCGGCGACGTTTGCAATTTCGTGCGGGTCCGCGATGATGGCCGTTGTGCCGTGGGGGAGTACGGTGCGCGCAAAGCTGACAGGGGTGGACATGGAGCTTTCGATGTGAACGTGCGCATCGATAAAGCCGGGGCAAACAAAAGCGCCCTGCGCGTCGTATTCCTGGTCTGCGGTATAGCTGCCGCCAACGCCAAGAATCCGTTCGCCCGAGAGCGCGATATCCCCGTGTATGATCTCCAGTGTGAACACATTGACAACGCGTGCATTTTTAATAACAAATGCCGCTTTCCCCTCAATCGCCTGCGCAATGGTGGACTGCAATTTGTGTAGATGCATCGGTTCACCTGCTTTTTGTTGTAGTATAGCACGCTTTACGGTTTGTTCAAGGGGGTAAAATGGTATGCGAAAATGGCCGCAGCATGTAAAACAAAGCGATCTTTCGTCTTTTTGGTGAGAAACTGCCATCGGCTCCTTGAAAACCGCTCGATGAACTGTTATACTGATTTCGAAGCAGGAATGTTCCTGTGGCAGAAGATTTCAATGTACGCCTAAAAATTTTTTTTCAGCCTCTCGTATAGGTTTGCCATGTATGGCGCAAACGTTTCTACGGGGCAGCCTTGTGTCCCGCTATGAGGGCTCGTTCGTAACAGCGCTGTTTTAAGCGCATTTGTAGGTGTTGCGAAGGGGCGCTCGTTTTTGTTTTATTGCTTTTTTATTAAGAAAGGGGCGGTTCAGTTGCGCAGCATTATTAAAAACGGATTGGTAATCAACGCCACAGGGCGGCAGGAAGCGGATGTTCTGGTGGAGGGCGGCAAAATTATTGCTGTTGGGAAGGGTCTTGACGCATCCGGTGCAGAGGTGGTGGATGCTTTGGGCTGCTATGTATTCCCGGGGTTTATCGATCCGCATACGCATTTTGACCTTGACCTTGGCGTGACCGTCACTGCGGATGATTTTGTGACCGGCACAAAAGCCGCGCTACTTGGCGGCACCACAACGATCCTCGATTTTGCGACGCCTGTGCGCGGCGGTACGCTCAAAGCGGCCTTGAATGAATGGCATGAAAAGGCCAGGGGCAGTTCGTGCAACTACGGCTTTCATATGGCGCTTGCGGAGTGGAACGAGGCCATTTCACGCGAAATGGACGAGATGACAGCGGCCGGCGTGACTTCCTATAAGATGTACATGGTGTATCCGGCCCTGCGCGTCAACGATGGCGAGATTTATCTTGCCATGCAGCGCGGGCGGGATATCGGCGCGCTCATCAGCATGCATTGTGAAAACTACCATGTGCTCAACGCGAAAATTGCGGAGCAGAAAGCGGCGGGGAACTTAAGCCCTGCAGCGCATCCGCTTACCCGCCCTGCGGAGGTGGAAGCGGAAGCGGTCGGACGCTATCTGCGCCTTGCGGAAATGGCGGGCGCAAAAGCGTATGTCGTGCATCTTTCCACCGGGGAAGGTTTGGAAGAGGCGCGCCGCGCGCGGGCGCGCGGGCAGGAGGTCTATTTGGAGACCTGTCCGCAATATCTTGTGCTGGACAGTTCCCGTTATGGCGAGCCTGACGCCGCAAAATACGTGATGAGCCCGCCGCTGCGCACAAAGGAAGACCAGAAAATGCTTCTTGACGGGCTTGTGGGGGACGAAATCGATACCGTCGGCACCGACCACTGCTCGTTCACTATGGCGCAAAAGGCTCTGGGGAAGGACGACTTTACGAAAATCCCCAACGGGGGCGCGGGCGTGCAAAACCGGGCGGCGCTCTATTATACCTATGGCGTGCTCCCCGGCAAGCTGACGCTTGAGCAGATGGCGGCGGAGCTTTCCGCAAACGCGGCAAAGCTGTTTGGCATGTACCCCAATAAGGGCGTGGTCGCGCAGGGGGCAGACGCCGACCTTGTGATTTGGAACCCCATGCATGAGGAGACGATTTCCTATAAGACGCTCGCGCACAACTGCGACAATTCCCCCTATGAAGGGTTCCATGTGCACGGCCAGGCGCGTGATGTGCTGGTAGGTGGCGCGTGGGCGGTAAAGGGCGGCACGGTGATAAAGACCGGCCTTGGCAAATATGTCGCCCGCTCACTGTGCCGGGGTTACCGGAAGTAACAGATGTTTCGTTTCGCTTCAAGGAAGAAGCGGATATAGCAATAAAGTAAGGAGGGACCCGTATGCAGACGGCGATATACAAGGGGCATATCGTGCACGCGCCTACCTTGGGGGAGCTTTCCTTTGTGGAAAACGGCTATCTTGTCACGGAAGACGGCCGCATTGAGGGCGTTTATGAAACCCTGCCGGAACGGTTTTCCGGAGCGCGGGTTGAGGATTTTGGCGATCAGATGATCATTCCCGCGTTTGTGGATATGCACCTGCATGCCCCGCAGTTTGCGATGCTCGGCATGGGGATGGACCTGCAGCTCTTGGAATGGCTCAATACCTATACGTTTCCAACGGAGGCGGCATTCCAAGATCAGGATTACGCAAGGGAAATCTATAGAAAGCTTGCTGAGGAACTTATCCGCGTGGGCACGACCCGGGTCTGCATGTTCTCTTCCATCCACCGCGAAAGCACGCATGTATTGATGGAAGAACTCGAGCGCGCAGGCGTCACCGGCTACGTGGGCAAGGTCAACATGGACCGCAACAGCCCCAACATCTTAAGGGAGAGCACGGAGGAGTCACTGCGGGAAACCGTGCGCTGGATCGAGGAATGCGAGGGGCGCTACAAACACATCCGCCCCATGCTTACGCCGCGCTTTACGCCCTCCTGTACGGATGAGCTGATGCGGGGCTTGGGCACAATCGCAAAAGAAAGCGGGCTGTATGTGCAATCTCACCTTTCCGAAAACATGGACGAAGTCGCGTGGGTCAAATCCCTTTGCCCGGATTGCGGACAGTATTGGGAAAGCTACGACCGTTTCGGCCTTTTTGGGGAGAAAACCGTCATGGCCCACTGCGTGTATTCCGATGAACGCGAGCGGGAAGCGATGCGCAAGAATGGGGTCTGGGTTGCGCACTGCCCCGATTCCAACATCAATATTGCAAGCGGCATTGCACCCATCCGCCGCATGCTCGAAGAGGGCCTGCATGTGACGCTCGGTTCCGATATCGCGGGCGGCGCGCGCCTTTCCATGATGGACGTTGCGACGGAGGCCATCCGCACCTCCAAGCGGAATTGGCTCGATACCGGTAAGAAAGAAGCGTTCCTAACGGTTGCGGAGGCGTTTTATCTGATTACCTCCGCCGGACAGGAATACTTTGGCGCGGGCCCCGGCTTCCAAAAGGGCGATATGCTCCACGCGCTGGTGCTCACGGACTGCGCGTTCCCGCAGCGGGAGCTTTCCTTGGCGCAGCGGCTGGAGCGCATTATCTACCTTTCGGAAGGGCGCTGCATCACGGCGCGCTTCAGCGAGGGAAGAAGGGTCGGGTAGCACATAAACGTCAGGCTTTATTCAATATTCAACAACTTTGGTACAATAAAAGAGTCCGGCTTTCGGACTTTTTTATTGTCAGCTTTTGTCGGGCAAAGGTCCGGTATTACGATTCTTTGCTGTTCTCATGGGGAACTTCAACCGCTGCTTTCTCGTTATCGGTTGCTGCTTTTTCGGAAATATCGGCCAGCTTTTCCGCCATTTTTGAGTTTAAGCGCAGGGCTTGCTGTTCCATATCCGCCAGCTCCGCCTCTTTGTGTGCGACTTTCGCCTTTAAATATCCATTTGATAGAGCGGCATACGCTTTGTCCAGTTTGATTTCCGACGCCAGTATGCGAGAATCTCCATCGATGCTTGTCTTTGCGGAATGGATTGTTTTGGCCTGCTGCAAATCCCCGGACAGGCTTGAGATGCTTGCAAGACGTTCGTTGTGCAGTTCTTGCTTGGTCTTTGGTTTTTTATCGCCACTCGGCTTCATTTTCTCGGCTTGCTTTTCAATTTCCTGTGCCATCAGCTCTCTGATCTGCCCATCAATATTCTTGATCTGCTCATCATAGGCTTCCAATTGGTATTTGATCGATTCGAGCTTGCCGCCTTTTTCAAGCGTATTGCCGATCAGCGCGGTTTTCTGCTCGGTAATGTGCACCTTCAGTTTTATCAGGTCTTCGATCAGGTTTTGCTTCCTTCCCTGAATGGAAATTGTAACAGTATCTCCGTCTTCCGATTTTCCGGATTGCACGGCCTCACGGCTGCGGTTCCGCATTGCGCCACTTCGATTGAGGCTGTAGATCTGCAGGAAATTGTTTTGCCCAATATTGTTAAAAGAAACTCTCATCGTATGAACCTCCAATTCAGAGAGACTTCCGCAGTAAGTTCCTATTTAATAAAAAGATCGGTAAAATTCAACAAAATATTAGCCGTTGGACGCCATATCGTAGCCGATTGCGGCGATAGTCCGGCGTAATGTTCCCGCGCGCGGATTCCGCCTGCGGGAATGCGCATGCGTGGATTATGCCATATCCGCTTCGCTTCTTTCGCTTCTGATGGTATAATGAAAGGAGTGATTGGAGGGGGAATTTTTGGATCTTTCGAAACTGAACAAAGAACAGCGGCAGGCTGTGGAGTGCGTGGAAGGCCCGCTTTTGGTGCTTGCGGGCGCAGGCTCCGGCAAAACGCGCGTGCTCACCAGCCGCATTGCGCACTTGATTGCGGATTGCGGGGTAAGGCCGTGGAATATATTGGCGCTCACGTTTACCAACAAAGCGGCGCGTGAAATGCGCGAGCGTACCGAGTCGCTGGTGGAGGACGCGGCGTCCGATCTGTGGGTGATGACGTTTCACAGCTTCTGCGCGCGTATTTTGCGGCGCGAGGCGGAGCATATCGGTTATGAAAAGAGCTTTGTCATTTACGACGACGCGGATCAGTTGACCGTTTATACGGAAATCATTAAAAAGCTTGTGCTCGACGATGATAAATTTCCCAAGCGCCTCCTGCGTGAGCGCATCAGCCAGGCAAAAAACCATACGACGGATGTGGAAGCCTATTTAAAGGACGACGCCTTTGGCGACGTCTATCAAAAGGTGTACAAGCTTTATGAAAAGAAGCTTAAGGCGAACAACGCCATGGACTTTGACGATCTCCTGTTAAAAACGCTGGAGCTGTTTGATAAAAACAGGGATGTTTTGGCGCGTTACCAGCAGCGCTTTCAATATGTATTGGTAGACGAATATCAGGATACCAATATGGCGCAGTACCGCCTGATCCGTTTGCTGTGCGGGCAGCACCGCAACGTCTGCGTGGTCGGCGACGATGATCAGAGCATCTACGGCTGGCGCGGTGCGGATATCCGCAACATTCTTGAATTTGAAAAGGATTTTCCCGGCGCGAATGTCATCCGGCTGGAGCAGAACTACCGCTCCACCTCCGTGATACTCGACGCCGCCAACAGCGTGATCAGCAACAATCAGAGTAGGAAGCGCAAGAAGCTCTGGACGGACCGCGCGGGCGGCGCGCAGATCCGCGTTTTTCAGGCGGCGGACGAGCGTATGGAGGCGGACTATGTCTGTAGCCATATTCTTGCTGCGGCGAAGAGCGGCAGACGGTATGACGAGTTTGCGGTATTGTACCGCACCAACGCGCAGAGCCGCATCATTGAAACTGCCATGGCAAACTACGGCATCCCATATCGGGTATATGGGGGCCTGAAGTTCTATGACCGCTCGGAGATCAAGGATTTGCTTTCCTATCTCAGGCTGTTGTACAACCCTGCGGATGATGTGGCGCTGCTGCGCATCATCAACGTCCCGCGCCGTGGGATCGGCGCTGCCGCCATTGCGGAGCTTGAGGGCGCGGCTTCCGCCGCGGACATCCCCATGTTTTTAGCCGCCATGCAGGGGGAGCTGCTCTCCCAGCGCGTGCGGCCCAAGGTGCAGGCGTTTGCGCAAGCCATGACGGAACTGCTCGTACTTCGGCATACATTGCCGCTGTATGAATTTGTGCAGCAGATTTTGGAAAAGATTGAGTATGACGCCTATTTACGGGAGGATAAAAAGGAAAACTACGAGACCCGCAGGGAGAACATCAACGAACTGCTGGGCGCGCTGAAGGAGTTTTCAGACGGCCTCCCGGATGATGGCGAAACCGATGCATTGGGCGCATATTTAGAGAATGTCGCGCTGATTTCGGATATTGACAATATGGAAGAGCAGGACGGCCAGGTGGCCATGATGACCATGCACAGCGCCAAGGGATTGGAATTCCCGGTGGTATTCCTCCCCGGCATGGAGGAATACATCTTCCCAAGCAGAAGGTCGCGGCAGGATCCTGCGAAGCTCGAGGAAGAGCGCAGGCTGTGTTACGTGGGCATCACGAGAGCGATGGAGGAATTGCATCTCATCCACGCCTACCAGCGCAACCTGTACGGCGAGCTTTCCATAAACCCGCCCTCCCGCTTTCTGGAGGAAATCCCGGAGGAGCTTGTGGAGCAGGAGAACGGCGGAAGGCCCGTGCCAAAGGCAGCACCCGCGCGCAGGCAGCAGCCTGAGCGCCCGTATGAGAACACATACGGCGGCTTTGGCGTAAAGCCCCAGCCGGATATTTCCCATATTGCCAGGCCCAGCAGCGGCGCCGCATCCAAGAGCTATGCGCAGCACCAGCGCGTGCGCCACGCAAAGTTTGGTGCGGGCACGGTGTTACGGATAGAAGGCGAGGGCAGCGCCCAGGTCATCACCATAGACTTCGGCGGAGATGTGAAGAAGTTTGCTGCCGCGTTTGCGCCCATACAAGTTGAGGAATAGTGAGGAAAGTTATGCCTGCAAGCGAACGGCAACAGGAATTGACCGCGCAGCTGATTGCGCACGCCGCAGCCTATTATGATGAGGACGCGCCTAAAATCAGTGATGCGGAATATGACGCGCTCTATGACGAGCTTGTTGCGCTTGAAGCGGAATCCGGCACCGTTTTGCCCGGTTCGCCCACGCAGCGCGTGGGCGGTTCCGTCAGCCGCGGCTTTTTGCCGCACCGGCACATCAGAAGGCTGTGGAGCCTTGATAAGGTGCGCACGGAAGCGGAGCTT
>JAEYLA010000101.1 GCA_023461495.1 Bacillota bacterium
GGGAAGAGGTTATCGGTTTCTACCGGGACAAGCTGGGCTTAAACGTCATCGCCGTCGATGCGCGGGAGCGGTTCTTAACCAAGCTTGCGGGCATTGTCGAGCCCGAGCAGAAGCGCAAGATCATCGGCACGGAGTTTATCCGGGTGTTCGAGGAAGAAGCGAAAAAGCTCGGCGGTGCGGACTACCTGCTGCAGGGCACCATCTATCCCGACGTGATCGAGAGCGGCACCGAAAGCGCCGCCACCATCAAGAGCCACCACAACGAGGGCGGGCTTCCGAAGGACATCGGCTTCAAGGGCCTCTGCGAGCCGCTGCGCATGCTGTTTAAGGATGAGGTGCGCATTTTAGGCGAAAGCCTCTCCATCCCTCACGATCTTGTCTGGCGGCAGCCCTTCCCCGGCCCCGGCCTTGCCATCCGCGTATTGGGCGACGTGACCGAGGACAAGCTCAAAATTTTGCGCCACAGCGACTGGATCTTCCGTGAAGAGATCAAGAACGCGGGCCTCGACCAGGCCATCTGGCAGTATTTCACCGTGTTTACCGGCATGCGCAGCGTGGGCGTGATGGGCGATGAGCGCACCTATGATTATGCCATCGGCGTGCGTGCCGTTACTTCGACCGACGCCATGACCGTGGAATTTGCGGAAATCCCCTACCCCGTATTACGCAAGATTTCCGAGCGCATTATCGCGGAGGTCCCCCATGTGAACCGTGTGGTATACGATATAACGAGTAAGCCCCCGGGAACGATCGAGTGGGAGTAAACGATAAGAACCCCGGAACGCGTGATAACAGGCGGCTCCGGGGTTCTTTTTGTTTTGTGATACCGAACAAGGGTATCATGGGTTTTCTCCACAAAGCAAGGCCCTTCTCAAACACGTACCTCGAAGCCCTTTTTCATTTCCCAGCTGCTTTACCGGGCGGCGGCCAAGCCCGCATTGTTTGGTTCTTGTTCCGCTTGAACATATGCGGCAATCTGATCGGCCATATATTCAGAAAGCCCAAGGTCCCATACCAACTGCAAGATCGTATATCTGGCTCTTGTTTCCTTTGCGTATATAACTGCATTGCGCAGCGCCTGGTCATCAACCCTGATCTGCGCGGGCAGGTACGGCGCATCCAGATTTTTCAGCGTAGACTTTATTTCCTCAGCCGGAGGCAGATTGTCCTTTAATATTGCTTTGATTTCCGGCCAGTTCGCTTCAATAACATCCAGCCTTTTCAGCACTTTCTCTGTATTATTCTTCTGGGATTCCTTTTCCAGGGCAATAATTCCCTCTGCCGCAAGGCCATATACCCTGCGGATATCCTCCGTCCACCGGGTCTCGTCGTACCGCCTGGCCTTCTCCCTTGCCCCAGCGAAATCTACGGGAATCTGGGCAAGCAATTCGGCAATCTTTATGATTATAACGGTGCCCACGCCAACCTGCGCGCCATGGAGCGCAGGCGGCAATCCCTGCTCCGCATGCAGCATCTCCCAATAATGGGACAGGTGGTGCTCGCTTCCGGCGGCGGGTCTGGAGTTGCCTGCAAAGCTCATCGCAACGCCTGTAAGAACCAGCGCCTCCATTACTTTTCCAATCGCATGCGAATCCCGTTCTTTGACCTTTTGCGCGTGCGCGTAAACTTCCTGTATGGACTTGTAAACCATATTCCCAATTGTTGGGCAATACGATTCGTGATTGATGCGCTCCGATAGCTTCCAGTCGCATAAGCATGTGAATTTTCCCAAAATATCCCCTACGCCCGCCGTAATCATGGAAATGGGCGCATTTTTGAGTATCTCCGTATCCCCGATAATCAATTTGGGCACTTGAGTCTCGTAGGTCGTCTTAAAATTATTTATAATCAATGCCGCCACGCTGGACGCAAAACCATCCATGGGGGCCGCGGTTGCAATGGTAATAAACGGTTTATCCAGCTTAAAGCTGAAAAAACGCACCAGGTCGTTGATAGACCCCGTCCCAATCGCAATAATAACATCGCATTTTACCAAATCCACAAGCAGTTCACCGATTGCTTTTTCGTCAGGTATAAATCTTTTTGTGTGAAATACGTGCTCATATGCTTCAAATTGGTTCGCTTTCAGGATATCCATCACCCTTTGGCCCGCAATGCCATGGGTAATTGCGTCGCATACGACATACGGATACTTCAGATGAAACTTATTTAAATAATGCGGGAGGGCGTTCAGCGCATCCTTGCCGATCTCCACATCTTCCAGCTTTGTAGAGTGCGTTTTGCCGCAATCGCAGGTAAATTCATGTTCCAGATAATCAGACAGCGTCATTGTATTCGTTTCGATTTTCATACGTATCTCCTGTGTAAACACATAATTATGCAACACTTACCCAACCGAAGTGTTAGAAGTAAATTTTTTCTAACACTTCGGCTAAGAAGATGCTTGTTTTAATGAGAGCAATTAGAGTTGCGCGATAGAGCGATCAGCCCTTGCCGGAATAAAAAGGCTTGTCCGGGCGTCGATCACGGCGTATAGCCGTTGAAATAGCATACCGCGTCATGCAGGATATCACTGGAGGTTTCTTTTCGATTGCAGTTGAAATAGAGGCGGCCGTTGGCTTCATCACAGCCTTCTATCTCAAAAAGGTTCGGATAGGCGGAGGATGTAATACGGAATGACAGATTACTGTTCGCGGTGATTGTTCCGGTGGCGGCAGAAGCATTGTTATATACAAGTACAACGCTTACATTGTTATAGGTTAATGGTATCAATAGCTGGTCGGTGCCGTCTATATAGCCGATTCCCTGTTTCGTATACTCCTCAATGTTTGAAATTTTGCTGCCGTTCACCAACGCATCTTTAATGTTAATATCAAACGCATGCGTTACATTGATTACGCCGCTATTCGCATTCAGCGGTACTTTTCCTTTATAAAGGGATACTCCGCCCTCGTTGTCCCAATACCTGTAGAAGAGAAAGTATACGTAATTTGCGTCTTTGCTGTACTTCTTGACGCCTGAAATCTTGATGTCGGAGCCATTAAATTTTAATTGAAACCCGCCGTCCTTATAGTAGGTCGTCCCGGAATAGTGCATCTTCACCAGGCTGTCGCTTCCAGACTTCATAGTGGCAACGAAAAGGTGATATACATCCCCGATCGTGCATGTGTCCATATCATTGGCGTGGCCCAGGTACGTTGTATAGGTTGTGGAATTGTCGCCATTGGACATCAGCGTCGTTGAGCCGTCATTCTGATTCGTTCTGTAGATAACCTGCTTCGTATTGTCATCATTGCATTTCGCGCTATACGCGTAGGTAGATCCAATGGCAAAGCCTTGCGTTCTATTGCAGCCATTTCCATTTGGAAGTGTTGCGACCGTCGTGTAGGTGTTGTAATACGCTGCGTAGGCCGTGATGGGAATTGCGATTGCCGCAACGAGCAACAGGGTGATCGCCGTAAGAAATCTTTTTCTCCTCATACTCTTCCCTCCAATTTAATCTCCTTTGTGCGCCTCCCAGGTTGTACTACGATTTCTCTCAAACCGCCTCCCCCTGCGTATCGCATAGAATAATCAGAATTAAATGGGGTTAACCTCCTCTAAAAAGTCAATTCCTTCACACTGGTTCAACAAATTCAGAGAGGCTTCAGAATCCATTGTCATTCCGAACTTTACCCTGCAGGACAGATAGACCCCCTGTGTATCGGTAACCTTCATAATTTCGAGATCAAGTATCTGCATGCTGTTGTCATTCACAAAATTTCTCAAATTCCGGATATATTTAATATCCGATATTACAATGTACAGCTCGATACTGTTTTGGCGCCTGATATAGAGCTTTTCAAGCAATGCGACAATTGTCATCGTGCTGAATATGCTCACGAACAACGCAATCGCGCCAAAGTAGAACCCGATGCCGATTGTCAGCCCCATGCACGCGGTTGCCCATAATCCCGCCGCAGTTGTAAGCCCCTTGATGCGATGCTGCCCCGTCAGCAAAATTGTGCCGGCCCCCAAAAACCCAATGCCGCTGATGACCTGCGCACCCAGTCTCCCCACATCGGCCGTTACCGAAAAAGCGCTGTTGATAAATTGGCTCACCATCATTACCGACGCGGAAGCAATGCAAACGAGCATATAGGTCCGAAGGCCTGCCGCCCGCCGCTTCCTCACACGTTCAAAGCCCAGGCACGCGCCGAAAGCAATCGCCATTACCATCCGGATGCTGATGGACAGCATGTTGATTTGCAGGATATCGTATCCAAAGAAAGTCGGCGCGAATAAATTAAGCGTTGTTTCCATATTGTGCGCTTCCTGTTTGGCTCAACAACGCAAGCAGCCTGTCCTTATCCTCCTGATATTCCTTAATTGCAGCCAAGTTATATTCCATTACGATTGCCGCATCCGGCGTAAATTCTTTGTACCCTTGCGCGAACCGGCTCCAATCGAGGCAGCCTGCTCCAATGCGCAGATGCTGGTCAAGCATCTTATCGTTGTCATGCACATGATACGCTACCAATCGGTTCTTTAAGGTTTTTTGGATGTCGTATATATCAAAATCCCCCAACAGTGTGTGCCCCGTGTCAATCAGGCACCAAATTTCGGGTAGCGCCTGAAACAGCTCTAAAAATTGCTGATGATTATAAAGGTGCTTTTTTCCCCTGCGGAACCCCAGGTTTTCCACCACCATGCGGACGCCCTCGGAAACGCAGATTTCATGAAAACGCGCCAGCCGATCCTCTGCGCGCTTCCGGCAATCGTCTTCAAACTGCTTGTCGGCATCGGCGGGTAAATATCCGTTGGTATGCACCACATAGAATTCGCCGCTATACTTATGGTAAAGGTCAAAAGGCGTACGCAGTACGTGAAAAAGCTTTTCCTCATCGCAGGGCATGCAGATATCTACATTATTGAATGGGGAATGTATGCTGAACCCGCCTGTACGTTCGCGCATGATAAGGTCCAGCGCATCATTCCAGTAATCGGCACTTCCCCACTCATAAAAAATTTCAATTCCGAAGTCTTTGGGCAGCAGCGCCATGTTGTTAATCTCCGGTCCGGGAAAACCCATAGAACTAGCCGAGAATCTCACTTGAAACCTCCTCAATCCTTTTAAATGCGGGATATCCTACATTTATATTTGTTTGTGTATCAAAAAAGTGGACCTTGTCCCAAGCCAGATCAATGTACATATCCGGCGACTCGTATGAAAATTCCGCTTCCGTGGCTACCTGCAGCAACTCCCTTACGCCGGGAACCTGGATGGTCAGGCATTTCCGGTTGCCGTGGTTTTCCATATAAGTGACCTTTGCGCGGATGTCATGCGGCTGTGCCGTCAATTTGATGTGCTCAGGGCGGATACCGACTTTTATCGGTTTATTGTTTCCGGTAAGCGCAAGCCATTCTTCTGGAACTTGAATCTTCATGTCTCCATTAAATACCAACATGCCGCATTCGATTCTTGCATCGAACACATTCATACTGGGCGAACCGATAAACGTGGCGACAAACACGCTTTTCGGGCAGTTGTAAATAATTTCAGGCGCATCCAGCTGCTGGATCTTGTTTTCGTGCATGAGGGCAATTTTTTGCCCGATGGTCATGGCTTCAATCTGATCATGCGTTACATAGATAAAGGTTGGATTATACACCTCATGGATTTTTACCAATTCCGCACGGGCATAGGTACGCAGCTTGGCGTCCAGGTTGGACAATGGCTCGTCCAGCAGAAAATACGGCGATTTTTTAACCAATGCGCGCGCGAGTGCAACACGCTGCCGCTGGCCGCCGGACAGCTCGCGCGGGGTACGGTGGCTATATTCGGTCAAGCCCAATATCTCCAGGGCTTCGCTCATGCGCTTTTTCTGTTCGTCCTTCGGAATTTTTGCAATCTGCATGCCGAAGCAAATGTTCTTTTCCACGCTCATATGTGGATAAAGCGCATAGTTCTGAAATACCATTGCGACATTCCTGTCCCCGGGCTCGAGCTTATTTACTACCTTGCCGCCCATATACAGGTTGCCTTTGCTGATTTCCTCCAGGCCCGCAATCATTCTCAATGTGGTGGACTTGCCGCAGCCAGACGGCCCGAGAAGCACGAGGCGCTGGCCCTCGGGTATTTCCAGGTTGAGATCTTTAATAATCTCGACTTTTCCGTAGTTTTTGTAAACATGCTCAAAGCGAATATCATTCATGTTGTTTTTCCCCTTTATTCCTTGATCCCTGAAGTCATGTGGCTGTTTATAATAAAGCGCTGGCTAATCAGATACAGCACAAGGGGTACGAATGTAGCCAATGCTGCTAACGCCATAGTGGAGCCCCAGGCGCTGCCGCCCTCACCGCTCAAAAACATCTGCATGGAGAGCGTTAATGTGTATTTTTCCTTCTGCGTCAGGATCAGCATCGGCCAGAAGAACTCATTCCAGGAATTAATGAAGAACATGATCCCCATAGCAAAAATGGATGATTTGCACAGTGGCATAACAATCTTTGTCAAAGACTTTACATGACCCACCTTGTCCAGACGCGCGACTTCCAATAAGGATTTCGGAATCCCTTTCATGCTTTGGCGCATCAGGAAAATGCCCATGGCGTCCGCCAACTGCGGCAGCATGACGCCGACCGGATTGTTGATGAGCCCCATTTTTGAAAGGGTGAGATAGTTCGGAATCATGATTACGGTAAACGGAATGAACATGGTAACCGTAAACACATAGAACATCAGGTTTTTATACTTGAAATCCATAAAAGTAAAGGCATACCCGGCCAATATGCTGGTGAAGCCTTTGCAGACCGTGACCAGTATCGCAATAAACAGCGAGTTGCCCACATAACGCCAGAACGGAAGCACATCAAATATGCGCTGGTAGTTTTCCAGTGTTCCCGGATTCGGAATGAGATTCAGCCCGGAAGAAAAAATCTGCCCCAGATCCTTCAGGGAACATGAGAGCATATATACCATAGGCGCCATTAAAATAAGGACAATCGCAACCAGAAGTACGTGGAACTTGGCCGCCTTCGCGCTGTTAGTTCTCATAATGAACTCCTTTTTCCATCCGCTTTTGCAGTACGATAAATCCTACAAAGAGTATCATCGTAATCGTTGCAATCGCCGCGGCACGGCCAGTCTGATAAAACGTAAACCCATATTGGTAGATGGTGTACACAATATTGGTGCTCGCCTGCGTAGGTCCGCCCTGCGTGAGAATATGAATCGGCGTAAACACATATTGCAGCCCGAACACGATCGTGGTTACGAAAACATACAGCGCTTTGGAGGATGTGAGCGGGCGGATAATATCCCAGAAAATTTTCCAGTTGGACGCTTTTTCCAATTTTGCGGATTCAATCAGCTCCATCGGCACGTCCTGAATAGCGCCCAGCAGCACAATCAGGTTATATCCAAAAGATTTCCATGCCACCACAAGGCTGAGCACCATAATGACCCAACCCTTTTCCTTGAGCCAAATGGGCGATGCAATGCCCAAACCCTCCAAAATCAGCTTCATTGGGCCGGCGACCGGATTGAATATCCAGGAAAAAACGATGGTGCCAACGGCAAGGGAAACCAAACTCGGAAAAAAGATTACGGATTTATAAAAACCCTTCCCTTTTTGGATTAAATTCGCCAGCACATAGGAGGTAAGGTATGGGAATAAAAAATTAAGAACCAGCAAAATAGCAATATATACAACCGTGTTCACGATTGATTTAATCGTGTCAGGATTTACGAACATATTAATATAGTTTTCCAGGCCAACAAATTTCATGTTGGGCGAGATCATGTTCCAGTTAAAAAAACTCAGATATACGGTACGTATGACCGGCCAAAACATAAACACCGAAAAAATAATGAGGCTGGGCAGCAGAAACGCAAGTGTAAGCATCCCCTTTTTTCTTACGCGCGGAGTGGGCTGCATGGGTGCGTTCGGGCGGTCTCCTTTAACAGATTCAGCTGTTTTCATAAATCCCTCCTTGATTGATGCCATAGAACTATGGGAGAGAAGCGTTCGCTTCGATTATATGCTGCCAGAGGAAAATTCCTCTGGCAGCACCTGAAACTTTTAACCCTGTTCTATCGCAATTTACTGCAACAGCTCGTTTACCTTTGCCGCCGCCTCTTTCATGGCGTCCTGCGCGGTCTTCTGGCCCGTAATCACGCTGTCGCGCAGATCGATCATGATCTGGTTGATTTCCAAGCCATTTTCTCCGGGCCAGCTGGTCCATTGTACGGCATATTTCATCTGTTCAAGCGCCGGCGCAAGCGCAATATTTTCCTTGAAGTAATCTGCCAGTTCGTTCTCCGCAACGCCCTGACGCGGGGGCAGATACCCCGTCCCCATGGTCCACTTCACCAGATTTTCCGGTTCGTACATGTATTTCATAAATTCCCAAGACGCCATTTTCTTTGCGTCGCTGTCCGCCACAATCAGCAGGATGTTGCCGCCGCAGGGAATGCTGGGCGTTTCACCCTGGAAGGTGGGGAATTTCGCGGTGCTCCAATGAAACTTGAGGTTTTCTTTGGCAAATGTCGTCCTGCCGCAAGTCATGATATGCATTGCAATCTCCCCAGCCGCAAGGACAGCCTGTCCGTCACTTTCCGAAATGTTCGGGGAGATCCCTTCCGCATACATTTTTGCAAGGAGGTCGTATGCCGCAACCATCTTCGGGTTATCAAACGTAGCGGTGGGTTTGCCGTCCACATAGGTAAGCAATTTGCCGCCGGCGCTCTCGAGCATGCCCTGCTGCGCCCAGTTGTCGGTCGCCTGCTGGAGATAGAAGCCGTACTTTCCGGTCTTTTCATGGATGATCTTGCCGACTTCGTAGACTTCTGCAAAGGTGGTGGGGACGTCTGTCTTCGGGTCAAGCCCGGCCTGGGTGAACAAATCCTCATTAATGAACATGATTGGGTTGCTGACGGAGTAGGGAATGCCTACGAGGTTGCCCTGACCGTCGCGGCCAAGAGACAGAATTTCTTCGCTGAAATTATCAGATATAAAAGAAGCATCCTCCGGGAAGTATTCGCTCACGAGCTTTTCGGGCGATACATACGGAAAGTTCGCGGATATATATTCAATATTTGCGTAATTCATCTGAATTACACCGGGATATATGCCTGAGGCGACGGACGCCAGAAGGCTGGTTGATACATTGCCGTAACCATCCGTGATGAAACGGTTGATCACCTTTATGCCTTTTTCAGCGCCGACAGTCGCATTGAACGTGTCAACAAGATCCGCAACCGCAGGGCCGCCAAAGCTTTCATTATTGATGTTCCAGTATTCAATTTCCACGGGCGCACCGGAGGCTGCTTGTCCGGAAGGGGCAGCTCCGCCTGGCGCAGCGGTTACAGCGGGAGACGGCGCAACCGCCTGGCCGCAGGCCACCAGCGTGGACAGAACCATGAGCATTACCAAGAGCGCACTAACAAATTTACATGTTCTCATTTCATAGGTCCTTTCTGAATTGTTTTTAGATTTGCTTAGAAGGGTGATCGTTACGCTATTAGAGAGTAAAACATATATAAAAAACAGTGTCAACGCGCCGATCCTGCTGCATTTTGCGCAATGTGCGCGCAGCTAACTAATAATATTAGTAATAGTATTAGTGCAGCGTGTCATTTTACCCTTTTAAACAATGTTCCCGCCAATCCGGCGCTTGTAAGAGGATCAAATATTTTAATAAATATTACTGATACTTATTGAAAAAAAAATCGGCGTATCCCTTTACGTAGTGTTTAAAGAATGGTATATATACTATTGTGTTCAATTTTCTTGATTGGAGCCGATCATGAAATGACTTTCTCTGAGCTGATGATTCGCTTCCCTACTGAAAAATCGGCCATTCGCTACTATACCAAGGTCAGGTATCCGTCCGGCATCCGTTGCAACCATTGCGGTTCCTCCAAGGTTTATCAGGAGAAAAAGCGCATCAAGATTTTCAGCTGTAATGACTGTAAGGGAACCTTCTCCATCTTTAAAGGGACTGCGTTTGAAAAATCCTCCACCGACTTCCGCAAGTGGCTCTACATTATTCACCAGTTTTCAAATAACAACAAAAATCTATCCGCCTCCCAACTCCAGCATGAATTAAACATCACTTATAAAACCGCCTGGAGAATGTTGCGGCAAATACGCCTTTCCCTTGACGAAAACAAGCAATAGCCAGTTGCCGCCCGCGCAGAGAGCAGATTACATGCGCAGATTACAAAACAATGCGAGGTTCTATTCATGGCCAAAAAACGAAAAGCAACTTGTATGGATGTCGCCAAGATGGCAGGGGTCTCCCAATCTACGGTTTCCATGATTTTAAACAACTATAAGAATACGAGCTTTTCCAGTGACACAAAGCAACGGGTCCTGGACGCCTGCGTTGCGCTAAAATATAAATCCAACATGAGTTTAAGCGCAACAGAAAAAGCAGATAACGTTCTTTTGGTAATCTGCCCTTCCTATGAAAATTTGCATTATATCCAGCTGATCGAAGCCATGCAGGAACGGGCGCGCGAACTGGGTTATTTGCTGATGGCCTTTTGTACCTTCCGTGACGTTTCCGAAGAAACCGATATGCTGCGGATGGCTAAAAATTTATCCGTTGCAGGCGTTCTTTTTCTTTGCCCGCCCGAAAATCTCATCGCCTTACAGCAATTCCGCGCCCATAAGCCCGTTATGCTGATCTATGATAAGAACCCCAATATTGATATGGACACCATAGAACTCGACAATTTTAAGATCGGCTCTATTATCGCGGAACATCTGCTGGACTTGGGACATCGGCATGTTGCTTTTGTGACTTTGCCGCTCAACCCCAACCAGATAGTACGCATTCGCAGGCTTGAAGGCCTGCGCCGTACCTTTGCGGAAAACGGGTTGAACCCTGCGGAATATGTTTCAGTTTGTACTGCTGAAAGCGAAGGGCTTAAGGTGCCGGATACGATACCCGAATACGAGTTTGGCTATCTCATGGCCAGCAAGGTAATTGAGCTTCATAAAGAAGTCACCGCGCTGGTCGGAATGAATGACATGGTGGCGCTGGGCATGATGGACGCGCTGCTCGAGCAAAAGAAACGCATCCCGTATGATTATTCCATATGCGGTTGCGATAATATTATGCCGGCAAGGCTAAAAGGCATATCCCTCACCACGGTGGAACAATTCAATACCCAAAAAGGCAAAGAAGCCGTAGATATCCTTGTAAATAAAATTAAGGGATATGATTACATCTCCCCCTCCAATAACCCCGCAAGCTGTATCCGCGTAGAGTACGCTCCGAATCTGATTGTGCGCTCCAGCACAGGCGTTAACCGCCGCAATTCGAAATGATTCCATGTAAAAACGTGATAGATATGTTCATAAGCTGTCGAATTTCGACTTATCAACGTGATGCTGCTTTGCCGGAGCATATGCGCAAAAGGATACCAAAGGTTACTGTGCGCACAGCCCTTGATTTGCTACACTGTATGGCATCAGTCTGGCGAATGGCAGGCATATCGGAAGGCTGATCGGAAAGAGGATACAGGCATGCAGATAACGAAAAAGGTGAAAAACATTGTGGCGGGAATACTGGGCATTTTGGCCGGGCTGCTGTTTTTGCTGGTCACTGCATTGCTTCTTGTGATGGTTTTCGGAAACGCCCTCCCGCCGGAATACCGCGATACGGTTTCCGGACCGCATCCGCTTGGTGTTGTGGGAGCCATTTTGCAGGTGGCGGTCAACCTCCTGTTCTTTGTTGCGGGAGGCTGCTCCTTTGCAGGCAAGGGCAAGCTTCCTGCGCTGATTGGCAGTACGGTGTGCCTATGCTGCGGGCTGCTGATTTCTCTTGTGATGTCCTCTATCCTCACGGGCGTTTTCCACTATATCAGCACGCTGTGCTTTGCAGTAATCGCATGGCTGCAATGGGCGCCAAGGAAAAAGCCCCTGCAGCAGGGGCAATAGTGCACGCACGGCTTACCTAAGGCACGAACAGCAACGATTTCTCCAGCTCCACACAGCCATAAGCCGCTTGGGAATATTCTGCATCACAAGCAACCAGCGTAACCCTGTCAAACCCCTGCTTCACCCAAAACCGGAGAGCGCTCCAGTTTTTCAGGGAAACGGAAACGCGGATTTTTGCAAAACCCCGGCTCCGGAAATATTCGGACAACAGCTGCACAGCGGCAGTTCCGACGCCT
>JAEYLA010000102.1 GCA_023461495.1 Bacillota bacterium
GGTTCGGGACCAAAAGGCCGCTGGTTCAAATCCAGTCGCCCCGACCACCGGAAACAGCCCGCAAACAGTGTGTTTGCGGGCTGTTGTTGTATCTTGGAGTGCTTTAATAAAACTTTGATTTAGCCCAGTTCTCTACCTTACAGATCGTGCCACGGGTGAATATCCACAAGCCCTCCTGCCTCAAACGGCAGGAGGGCTTGTAAGGGTTTGTTGTTGTCTACTGAACGCACACAAGATCCGGGGTTTCCGCAAAATGCTTGAGCATAACGATCGGATCGGATTTGCTCAAATTGGATATGACGACGCCGCGTTTCGCCGCCGCATCCGTCACAAAATATTCGTCATGGGTAAGCTGGCCGTAACGGATGAGCGCGGGAGTCTCAATATCCCAGTCGTTAAGCTTGCCGTGGCCCTGCAGCATAATAAGGCCGTAGGCCGCCGCATCGCGGATCGTGACCGTCTGTCCGGGATAAACGGTGAGGCGCTTGGCGCACGCAAGCTTGGACTTGTAGCAGATCCATTCTTCCAAGTATCCTTCGCGTTCCATCTCAACCGCATCGCGAACCGGTTTGGGAAGCATCAGGCGGTTTTTATGGAACTCGGGGTCCACATTGAGCTCCCAGTCGATGACGTCCATCAAATAATCGAAATCGCCGAGCCTGTCTTCGGGGCAGTTCTTCCAGAGCAGTTCCGGCGGCACGCAATGATCCGCAAACAGGACGGATTGATACATGGCATAGACGTCGGACGCGAATTGCGGCTCATACGTGCACAGGCTGCCCGGCGCATGTAATACCCCCGGCGGCACATCCCAGCCGGTATCCACGCGCAGCTTGTAGGCGCGTGAAAGCTCCAGCAGGTGATTGTCTCCCTTTGTAAAGTTTACAAGGCTTTCGCGCACTTCTTCCTTGGTGGTGTCAGGATTGAGGCCAAAGAAGGTGTACCCAAACTCGCCGGGGTAATTGTTGACCTGCGCGGGGAAAAAGTACATTTCCGGCTTGCCTGCCTGACCTGTCAGGGCAGCATGCTCGTCACGGTGGTGGATATGGTGCGGGAGAGGCCCCAGATTATCAAAGAACTTTGAAAACATGGGCCATTTTCCATACTTGTTCCAGATATCCTCGCCTACGATCTCCTTGCCCAGCGCTTCCACCGCATCCACGAGCAGGACGCGTTCCTTTCCCGCTTCATCTATAACGATATAGCTTAGCCCTTCGTCGTGGGGGGTATCCGGGCCATTGTCGGCGGGCGTGGTGGAAGCGAACCAACGCTCATCAATGCCGCCGCGGACAAGACCCAATACATAATAATCGTCGGGATGAAGCTTGATGCGCTTACCGGGCCGGCAAAATGCCCTTGGCACCCATGCAGGTGCCAGGCGGAACACGCCTTTCCCCTGTTCGAGCGCTTTTTGCGCTAACTGTTTATTGGTCATCAATTAAAACCCTCCGTTTTATATCGCATACCCTGCCGCCTAGACTCCAAGGCAATCAAACGCTGTATCCTGCGATCGGATAATATGCCATATCCGGCCTGCGGTCGAGCCTGCCGTACAGGCAAACGACCGGGACGTCGCTTGTGAGAATAACGGCATACTGTCCGTGCGGGATGCGGAATTGCTCCTTCCCAACGGGATAGTCCATGCGGAAGCAGTTCACACGCTTGGGGGACACCTCCAAATGGATATCGCCAACCGGCTCTTTGTCCTCAAATAAGAGCTCAAGCGTAATGTGAGCGGTATCGGTGCTGTTGTTTACAACCATCAGCGCCTCGTGGCCCAGCGGTTCCCTATCCCCCTGCGGCGGAAGGTCTCCATCCGCGAATACCCAATTCTTTTTGCCAAGTTCCATATCCATACGTTCCTTTCTCCGCTCTTACAGATCCTTCATGAAATAAGCGTCCATCTTTTCAGAAAGCGGCGCACAGCCCGTCTCTGTGATGACATAGCCCGTTTCGATACGGCCGCCGTGCAGCTCGGGATGGCCAAAGAAGCTCACGTCCACCATCACTGTCATGCCCGGTACCAACACGAAATCTCCATTGGGCCCGAAGAAGGGGGCTTCCGCCTCCATCAGGCCGATGGAATGCGCGAACGGGCAAACGATATACCGCTCCAGCCCATGCTTTTCATAGTATTTACGGCCCGGAACATCGATCTCGCGGCCTGTCATGCCCGGCTTGAGCATGGCCTTGGTCAGGCGCAGCGTCTCGCGCATGTGGTTTAAAAGTTCCCTCTGGCGCGGCGTATAAATGCCGTTGACGGGAACAGTGTCTCCGAATGTGCCGGCATAGCCGTTGATGCGGGGCGCGATGCCCAGCATGACCAGCTCACCATCCTCCATTTGCTTGTTGATTGCGGTGGGTACAACCGCCTTTGCGCGTGCGCCGGAACCTACGATGCACGAATACGCAAAGCTGCTCGCGCCGTTAACGCGGCAGGCATATTCCCCCGCAGCGGCCACTTCATATTCGTAGGCGCCGGGTTTGACGGCGGCAACCATTTTATCGTAAGCGGTGTCGCACATACGCATGGCGGCGCGGATTTGTTCGACCTCCCAGGGGCTCTTGTAGGCGCGCATGTCTTCATATTCGTCGGTGATGTCAACGATCTCCACGCCGGAAAATCCCGCCGCAAATGCCGTATATACCTGATGCGGAATGCTGGCGGAGCCCACAAAGCCAATGCGCTTTAGCACCGTTCCCTTGGATTGCAATTCCTCGTTGAGCTGCTTGAAATCGATAATGGTAGCGTTCGGGTATTCTTCTTCGGGAACCATGAACACAGGGAAGCAGCGCGTCTGCTTTATGGCAGACGCCATCTGGGCAAACGGCTCGCTTTCGGGGCCGCCCAGTATCAGCGCCTCGCCCTCAATTGGCACAAGGACCGCGCCCTTTTCAAACTGCGGGCACCAGCCCGTCAGGTACCATCCGTTTGCGATGTTGAGCTCATCATAATACACAAGAGCGGCATCAAGGTTGTTTTTCCGGAGGATCTCCTTTAACGCCTTTATCCGTTTTTCCGTCTCAGCAATGTTGAAGTATGACATACTCTCTTCCTTCCTTGTTCTGTTTTTGTCCTGAGGGAATGTTAAACCATAAAATGATCATCCAAGGGGAACATGGGCCTCCGGATACGCGTATGCCCCATATCCTCCAGACGTTCTGTGGAGCCTCCCGGCGTTAGCGCCAGAATGGCGCGGGGCGCTGCTTTGGCAAGCTCCGGAAACAAATACCCCAATTTGACGACGACGATGTTGTACCGAAGAATATCGATGCCGATGGAACGGAATATCGCAAGGATTGTAAACGCCGCCCGCTGCTGCGTCAGGACAACGGTGATATCGCCGCAGTCAAGCGTTGCCGATGGCCCCGCGTTATCCCCGGTATAGCCCAACACATCGCCCCTGTGCAGGAGAGTCCCCGTAATGGAGGTGCGCTCGCTGCGCGGGTCGAGCGTGCCGCCGACCTCCAGCGTCAGAACATCGCCGATCTCCGCCTCATAGCATTTGCCGCATGCGGCGGCATCCATTAGCCCAGCGAGCAATATGCCCTTGGCGCCGCTTTGCTGGAGCAGCCGGAGTAAATATGCGTTGTCACCCGCCGCGCCCGCGGTGGTATTGTCCCCGCTGTCGGTAAGAAACACAGGGCGTTCCTCTGCCTCCATCGCGCGGCGGATAGCCTCTTCCGGCCCGGCCGCTTCCACTAAGAAACGGAACTCATACCGCGCGTCATAAAACATCCGGGCAAGGCGGCTTGCGCAGACCTGCGCGAGTATTTCGTCGCTCTCGTGTGTCACAATCATATTGGGGCCCGTGTATGGGGTATCCACCCAGGGCTGGCCGTTGAACACCTGCGCGCAGAGCATGCCGGGCAGCCGTTCCATTTCGTCCGCCGCGGCCATAATGGCGTCCAGGGGAGGGAAGGCCGTCTGCACGCTGTCGCCCGGCAAAATAACATTCGCGCGCGCAAGCTGCGGGCGGGGAAGCAGCCCATGTTGTATACAATGCAGCAGCAGGCGCATCGCTTTGCGCTCAGTCTCCTCTTTGTCCACATGCGGGGCAGTGCGAAACCCTACGATGACATTGGCAAGCGTGACGATTTCATCCGTATTGTTGGCGTGGAAGTCCATCGCGACGCTGATCGGGATGCTGTAGCCCGTTTTTTGCCGGATCAGCCGGAGCAGGTAGGTTTCCCCGCTGCCCAGCTCCTCCACCTCCATAGCGCCGTGCAGATAGAGCCAGATGCCATCCACATCCTTGGGCAGCGCGTCCACGATGCCGTGCGCCAGCTTCAAATAGTCGTTCTTTTTGACCGGGCCTCCCGGCAGGGCGTGCGCATACAGGGTAGGGACGACCTCAATACCATCCAGCAGGTCCATGACGTGGATCTTCCTAAACATATCCGTGCCGTAGGCCCTGTCAAAATCCGTTTCACGGGAGGGCACAGGGCTTAACGAGTTGCTCTCCTGCTGCAGGGAGCCGACCGCGATCCGCATATGCCCCCCTTATCTGCGCACGTTGCCGCTGCGCGTCATGTATGCGTCGATGGAAACGACGATCAGCAGAACCAGACCCTTGATCATGGTGTTGTAATAGCCCTGCAAGCCCAGGAATGCCAATGCTTTATAAAGCACATATAACAGCAGGATGCCGACGACCGTCTTTAGCACATTTCCTTTGCCGCCGGTAAGCGGCGTACCGCCGATTACGGTTGCCGCCACGCAGGTGAGCGCAAGGTCTGTACCGTAGAGTACGGAGCCTGCGCGCATGAGGCAGACGAACATTGCGCCCGAAATGCCCGCCGCGAGGCCGAGAATGGCGAATATGATGAACTTGTAGAACGATACATGGATGCCCGAGAGTTTTGCCGCCCCATAGTTTCCGCCGGTAGCGTACAGGTTGCGCCCAAAGCGGGTATACCGCATTATAAAGAACGCAATCCCGGCAATGACGGCGAAGAGATAGGTCAGATAAGAAATACCAAGGAATGTTCCCTTGCCCATCTCTTTGATGAAGTCAACGGAGGTTGAAACCATATTGCCATCCGTAAACACCAGGCAGATCCCCTTTACGATGGTTGACATGCCCAATGTGGCAATAAACGAGCTGATTCTCCCCTTAACAACGACAAGCCCGTTGACGCAGCCGATCAAAATACAGCTGACCACCATGACGAGGAAGGCGGCAAAAATTCCAAACGGCGTATCGCCCCATAGATTGAGCAGGTAGCAAAAGAATATTTGCGACCATGCAAAATTTGAGGAAAGCGAAAGGTCAAATTCGCCGCAGATGATGGCAATGGTCATCGCCAGCGCCGCCACGCCATAGATGGATGCGTCTATGAGCACATTTTTGATATTGGAAATCGTCACAAAGCTGGGCTTGGCAATCGCCATGACGATAACAAACAGCACGAACAGCAACAGGAGCGGCTGCTGCCGGATGCGCTTCCCAACGGACGCGGCAGAGAAAGCTTTCTTTTGCGTATGCATCATTTTGCCACCTCCCTGAGTTTGGCGCGCTTGTTCCAGGCATCCAGTATGACGGAAAGTATGATCACGCTGCCGCGCACGATCAATTGGGCGTTTGAGTTGACGCCAAGCACGTTGAGCGCTGTGAGCATCACGCCAATCACCAGTACGCCAAGCACGGTTTTTGTTACGCTGCCGTTGCCGCCTGCAAGGCTCGTTCCGCCTACTGCCACGCTGGCCATCGCGTCGAGCTCATACCCAACGCCCTGCAGACTGGAGGCGGAATTTACACGGCTGACAATCAGTACGCCGGCCAACCCCGCGCACGCCCCACAGATCACATGCGCCATAATGCGGGTGGACTTGATACGAATGCCCGCCATTTTGGCAGCGTCCATGTTTGCGCCCAGGAAAAACAGCGTACGTCCAAACTTGGTTTTCATAAGGATGAATTGCATCAATACGGCGACAGCTACGAACATCAGCACCGGGACCAGCCCGATCCCCAGATCCTTGAATAGGCCGCTATTGTACTGCGCCGCCTGGAACGTACCCTTTACCACCGCCTGCGCGGCCGCCGCAATGACGATTTGCATGGCATAGGTGATAATAAAGCTCTCCCCCATACGCCCGTTGACAACCGCCATGATACCGCCGTTGACAGCGCCGACGGCGGCTCCCGCCAGCGTGCCCACAAGCAGCACCAGAAACGCCGCATAGACGGGAGAAACGCCGTTCACCACGGTTGCGTTGATGATAAGCATCACGATGACGGAGGAAAGCGAAATGGTTGAGCCCACGGAAAGGTCCATACCGCCCCCGATAATCACGTACGTCATGCCGATGGAAGCGATGCCGATTGTGGAATACGCGCGCAGGATATTGAGGATATTGCTGCCGCTCAAAAATGCCGGGCGGATCGCGGTTGCGACAATGATAATAAGCGCGATACCGGCGATAAGCCCCCATTCTCGAAAAAAACCGGCAACACTCTTTGGTTTCTTTGTGTTCTCCATGCTTCGCCTCCTACTCAGTTGCTGATCGCAAGCCGCATGACCGACTCCGCCGAGGCTTCGTCGCGGCTCATTTCCCCGACCTTTGTGCCCCCGCTCAATACGATGACGCGGTCACACATGCCCAAGACCTCCGGGAGCTCGGAGGAAATCATGATGATGGACTTCCCCTGCTCGGCAAGCCTGTTCATCAAAAGGTAGATCTCATACTTCGCCCCCACGTCAATTCCGCGGGTCGGTTCATCCAGTATGAGGATATCGGCATCCGAAAAGAGCCACTTGGCAAATACTACCTTCTGCTGGTTGCCTCCCGAAAGGTTGACGGCCAGCTGCTTCATGGAGGGCGTTTTTACATTGAGCTCTCTTGCGTAGCTGCCTGTAAGGTCTCTTTCTTTCTTTGCCGAAAGAAACATTCCGTTTTTGGCTTTATCAAGATTGGTAATGCTGATGTTCTGTATCAGATCGTATGTGAGCACAAGGCCCGTTTCCTTCCGGTCCTCCGTCAGGAGGCCAATCCCCATCTTCTTCCCTTCATGGGTCGAATGGATCTGCACCTTTTTTCCGTTGATGGAGATGGTGCCTGCGTCGTACTTTTCCGCCCCAAATATCGCTTCCGCAAGCTCGGTGCGCCCGGAGCCGACCAGCCCTGCAAAGCCCAGAATCTCTCCGCGCCGCAGCTCGAAGGAAATGTCCTCGATGATGCCGTTGCGCGTCAGATGTTCCACCTGCAGGACGACATCGCCTGTCGTGCACTGTTTGCGCGGATACTCCATATCCACGCTTCTGCCCACCATGCGCTCGATGATCTCATCACGCGTGAACGCCTGCGTAGGCCGCGTCTCTATGATTTGCCCATCCCGCAGCACCGTGACGGTGTCGCAGATGCGGAAGATTTCATCCATCTTATGGGATATATACACAACCGTAATCCCCGAAGCTTTGAGTTTGAAAATGATTTCAAAAAGCTTTTCGGCTTCTCCCGCAGTCAGGGAGGAAGTGGGCTCATCCATGACGATCAGTTTGGCGTCAACAGAGAGCACCTTGGCGATTTCCACAAGCTGCCGCTGTGCGGCGCTTAAATTCTCCACAGTTTCCGTGACATCGAAATGAAACCCGAGACCATCTGCAAGATCCTGCGCATCCTTGTGGATCTGCTTCCAGTCCACCTGGCCGTTTTTCTTTTTAAGGCGGTTAAGATAGATGTTTTCAGCGGCGCTGAGCGTGTTGATCAGGTTGCATTCTTGGAAAATAAGCCCTATTCCCCTGGCCTTAGCGTCGGTGGTATCCTTTAAAACGATCTTTTCACCATTGAAATAAATGTCCCCGCAATCCGCCTGGTGAACGCCGTTTAATATTTTCATGAGCGTCGATTTTCCCGCACCGTTTTCTCCCACCAATGCGTGCACCTCTGCGTATTTAACGGAAAAGCTGACGTCATTGAGTGCCTTTACGCCCGGAAAAGTCTTTGTGATCCCTTTCATTTCCAAGATATACTCTGCCATCTCTGTTCCCCTTCCTCAGGTGAATGAATATGGAGGAGGACGAGCGCATCCTCCTCCATCAAGTTCAGGGTGTTGGATTGTTCTTTATTTCCGGAACGGCTTAGAACCAGTTGAACTGATCCGCTGTATCAGGATAGGCGACGGGGGTGGGCAGCTTTGTCCAGCCCTCTGCGGCCTTTCCGTTCAGAACGGCATAGAGCGTTTCTACCGCGAGCTTGGCTTCCGCCACGGGGTCCTGCGTTGAGCACGCGGAGAGCCAGCCGGATTTCATCGCGTCGTAGAGCACCTTATTGGAACCCATCGCGATAATGGGAACATCGCCGGGCTTCAGGCCGGCGGCTTCCAACGCGGACATCACGCCCGTGAGCATGCCGCCGTCGTGGGAGACGATGCAATCAATTTTGCCGCCCTTGCTCTTGACGCCATAAGCGGTGAGCATATCGGTCATCTTTGTCATGGCGAGCTCGGCCTGGAAGTTACAATCCTGCCTGTCAAGCCAGACATACTTGGAATCAAGATCGGAGGCAAACGCCCCGTTGATCTGGATGGTCTGCATGTGGCCCGCCGTGCCTTCAATGCCTACCAGATTGGCGCCGTCCGGGAATTTCTCTTTAATAATCTGCGCCATCGTTTTGCCGTGGGAGGCGGCGTCCGGCCCGACATAATACTTCATGCCGACATCCGCGATGCTGTCGCCAGGGTATGCATTGACGCCGATCCAAGCCATGCCGCTGTCATTGAGCGCCTCAATAACGGGCAGCGCGCCGTCAACATCCGCAGGGAAATACAAGAATCCGTCATAACCGTCCGCAATTGCAAGATTGGCGTGTTCAAGCTGGGTCTGCTGGTTGCCGTTTCCATCGAGTATGGTCAACTCCATACCCAGTTCCTTTGCGGTGGCTTCCGCGGAAGGGTTGTAGGCGGCGCAATAGGGCGCGGTGTAGTAAGCGTTGGAAAGCATAATCCGGATAGGCTTTCCAGAATCCGCCGGCGTTTCTTGGGTGGCCGGTGTTTCGGGAGCGGGGGCGGAATCACTCGGTGCGGCGGCCGGCGGCGTCGCTGACGGCGCGGCACAACCTGCAAGCGCGCTTAGGAGCATGAGGATGGTCAAGGCAGTTGCGAATACCTTCTTCATTGTGGTTTTCTCCTTCTCTTTGTTTTTTGCGCTGTAACGCAAATTATAGTTTCATTCATGACAGGTAGACAGTCAGCGTGAACTCTGATTTAAACGATTAAAAGTACAATAAAAAAATAAACCCTTGGTTGTGCTGCTTTTTAATTTTTGGATGATTTTGGCTAATTTTGTTGTTGCAATTTCAGTTTGAATCGATTAAATTGATTATGAGGCTATTATAAGCGACAGTTTTTAATTTTGCAATCTATAATTTCGCAATTTTATAATATTTCATGCCGCATGCAGTCAGGCGGTGTATTCCGCTCTGAAATTCCGCATCGGCATAACTCAATCGGCACAGGGGGTTCATGTTGCTTATGGTTCGAATGAAGGATGTTGCGAAACATGCAGGCGTTTCCGTTGCCACCGTATCCAATGTCATTACCGGCAAGCAGGTTGTAAGCCCGGAAATGCGGGAGGCTGTGCAGCGTGCAATCAAAGAGCTGAACTATAATGTAAATCTTGTCGCCAGGGGTTTGAAAACACAGCGCACTTACACGATCGGCGTACTTTTGCCGGACGTTACCAAGCTGTTTTTCAATGATGTTGTCAAAGGCATTATGGAAGCTGCAAAGATCGCGGGGTACAGCATCAACATCCTGAGCAGCAACTATGATTTTGAAACGGAGCGCACGCTTGTATATGCGCTTAAGGGCAGCCAGGTGGATGGCATTATATTGGGCTCTTGCGTGGACCGCTCCTATACGCAAACTTGGGCGGAGGAACTATTGAACGAACGCAATGATATTCCTCCGATCGTGGCTTTAGAAAGCACGCTTGACACTGCCCGCATCTCCACGGTGCTCGTCGACAGCGAGTATTGGAGTGGCCGTATCACACAGCACCTTATCGACAGCGGCAGGAGGCGCATCTTTTTTATCTCAGGCCCTGTCGGCCTGGAGCACGAGTACCGGCGGCT
>JAEYLA010000103.1 GCA_023461495.1 Bacillota bacterium
ATAGCCTTCCATATCAATTTCGGCCTGGCCCTGCTGCATTTTCGTTTCCTGAAGGGCGATGATATCGGCGCCCGACGCTTCCACAAAGGAAAGAAAGCCCTTCCCCAGGCATGCGCGCAGACCGTTGACGTTCCAAGAAATCAGTTTCAAACGCTTGTCCTCCCCCAATGTACTCACGGGCTTTGCCCTATATATAAGTATACCACAGAACGTTTCCGATGAAATATGCCGCCTTTCCACCTGCAAAGAAAGATAACAAAAAAATGTTAAAAAACTTGTTGCGCATTTGACAAGCCGCATGTATAATGAGGGAGGTACCTGAATTTCGGGTCTGTGGTTGAAAGTCGAAGCCAGTCGCAGGCAAAACGATCCACGTAAGCCGGTTAAAATGCCGGTGATCATGGTGCGGCCTAGATGTAAGCCCAACCAGGAATACAATTTGAAAAGGTTCAGCGAGAAAGAATCACATCTTGTCCAATTGTCAAGGGAGATCTATGAAGCAAAACCAATCAAACTGAATCCTGAGAGAAGTAGTAGTGGGAGCCGTAACAGGTTATGAGCGAACCTTCCCGTTGGCGTGTGTGGGGTAAAAGACCAGGTCAGCCGAGGTTTAGGACTAAATAAAATCCATAACAAAGGGGATTACAACAACATGTTCCAGGACAAAGAATTGGCATGCAAGGACTGTGGCGCACCTTTCGTATTCACAGCCGGTGAGCAGGAATTTTATGCGGAGAAGGGTTTCCAGAATGAACCCGCACGCTGCAGGGACTGCCGCAACTCCAGGAAAAACCAGCGCAGCGGCGAGCGTGAAATGTACGATACCGTTTGCGCACAGTGCGGCGCTCCCACCAAGATCCCGTTCGTTCCCAAGAACGACAGGCCGGTGTACTGCAGCGCTTGCTTCCAGTCTCGTCGGTAACCTATAATCCCCTTTGATCCGCAGGCGTGCGGTTAAACGGTGATTAAAACAACCAAGAGCTGCCCCGGCAATTTGCCGGGGCAGCCTTTTTATTTGGTTTCGGCTTTTAGACGAAATGCAATAAAAATATTTTTTATTGCATTCATTGGCCTTCTTTCGGGATGCAATAAAGAAACGACCGCACCTTTTTTTGTGCGGTCGTTTCTTTGATGAGAGGTTGTGATATAGCTTTTTTCTCTTATACCGCGCTCTGCGCGGAGTAGCCGCTGCCGATGGTTCTCCACTTGCTTGCGCTCCCGCGGCCTCCGGTCATATCCAGTGTAAGGTCCATCAAAATCCATTCGCCGGTCGCATCGTCATACACGGCATTCCACGCATGGTATCCGCCCGCAGGCTTACTGTTGCCTTTTACCAGTTTGGTGGGGATGCCAACGCTACGGCACATGGCGGCGTAGAGCGAAGCGATATCGTAGCAGATGCCCTCTTTCGCCTTAAGGATGGAGTTGGGGTTTGGCGTATAGCGCGTCACCCTTCCGGAGAGAACATCATAGTAGAGGTCATAGTCATACGAGAAGTTCTTGACGATGTAGCTGTAGATCGCCATGGCCTTAGCCTGCGTCGTCTTCTTGCCGTCCGTCAGCTCCAATGCTTTCTTAGAAACACTGTCTCCGGCACGGAAGGAGATTTCCGTAGCGCTGCCAAGATATTTCGTAGCGCTTGCGGGAAGCCTGCTTGCGCTCTCTGTGGCGGGTACGCTCTCCCCCCCGGTGGGAATCTGCTGCGCAACGGCCCCGGACGAGGGATTTGTAAGCGTGACGCTGTCAAGCTTTTGATAGGAACTGCCGCTGATGTTCTCATACAGCAGGGCCGTAATTTCCTGCGCCGCCGGAAGCGGGAAGCTTTCCTTTGTACCGGAAACATAATCGTAATATTGGATCATCCGGGTCGTATCGTCCCGCATACCGATTTTCAGCGGTTTACCGGTGCTTGATTCATAATAGACGGTGATGTATCCTGCGGATACATTGGTAAGATCGAATGTAGCGGGCGCTGCCAACGCGGTGACCGGCAACAAAGCGGAAACAATGAGCGCTGCAACGAGCGCTAACACAATGCCTCGGAATCCCTTCCTCATTTCAATACCCCTTTCGGTAGCTGGCTGCCATTTCAGGCCCTTTAGCTTTGCGTCGCCGCCTTTCGACGGGTTTGCCGTTGTCGCTTAGGTACAATGCTTGTCCGTACACTTGTCCTTTTCCGTCCTTGAAAAAGAACAACAAAAAAACTTCTTTCGGTAGCTGGCTGCCATTTCAGGCCCTTTAGCTTTGCGTCGCCGCCTTTCGACGGGTTTGCCGTTGTCGCTTAAGTTTAGAACAGGTATCACTATTCTGTTCATTCTTATCATAACCTATTTCTGCACAAATTACAACGCAAATCAGGAAAAATTTTGTTCTTTTTCTCTAAGAAATTCCGCAAAAACGGGGTACAATTAGAAATAAATCATTTTATATGCAAACTTGGTAGGATTTTCGCTTTTTCCTTGTAAAAAAAGGGGATATATTCTATAATAATCAAAACATTCCTATATTAATCAGCATTTGCAGGGGGCGTGCAATATGTCAGGTGACAGCGCGAAACTTTCCGTAAAATTATTTGGCGGGTTTTTGGTAGAATACGGTGGGACGATGCTCAGCAACCTTTCCCCCCGGGCGGACAGCCTGTGGATGCTGTTCCGTTTTTTCCTTGCAAATCGCGGCAAATTTATTACTTCAGAAACGCTCATTGATATGCTTTGGCAGGAGGACGACGTCGTCAATCCCCGCAAAGCGCTGCAAAATTTGATTTACCGTCTCAGAAAACAGCTTCCTGAAACCGATGAGCACGGCCGGCCCTACATCCTTTCCCAGCACCGTACCTATGGCTGGAATGCGGAGGCGGCCGTAAATGTGGATGCGTTTGAATTTGATAAACTGGCAAGTCTCGTAAAGAGCGGCCTGCCGGACGATGAATTGAAGCTTGCCTGCGAACGCATGATGGAGCTTTATACCGGAGATTATATGGAGGATATCTCCGATGAAAAATGGGTGGAAACGCTGACCTCCTATTACCGCCGCCAATATTTTTCGTGCATGAACAACTATATCGGCATGCTCTACGACCAGCACCTCTACAATGAGGTGATCGACGTATGCTCCGCGGCGCTGCAGCACAACATGTTTGAAGAACACTACCACGCCATGATGATCCATGCGATGCTTGCAAACGGTAACCGGTACGGCGCTATGTCCCATTACAAAAGCATCACTGCGCTTTTAAGCAAGGAGCTGGACGTGCAGCCTTCTGAGGAATTAAAGGCTGCCGGACGCAGCATCAGCACCACCAGCCAGCCGCAGCGCCCGGATATCGGAATGGTGCTTGATGATCTAAGGTCCGCTGCTGCTGCTGCCGGGCCCATGCTTTGCGAGGCCGATGTGTTCCGCCAGATTTTCCAGCTGTATGAGCGCAAGAACCGCCGCGAACAGGTCGCCTGCATGCTGGTAATGTATACGATCGTTGCGCAGAGCCGCGAGCTTTCGGACCAGGAAATGTTTCAGGTCATGTCCGCGCTCAAACGCTCCTGCATGCTCTCCTTGCGCAAATCCGATGTGCTGACCCAGCACTCCAATACGCAGCTGCTGATGATTCTTCCAAACGCGACAGAGATCAACATCAGCATCGTGCTCATGCGCATCCAGCAGAAATTTACGCAGCTTTGCCTGGAGAACGGCGTTACGCTCACCACCCAGGTACGCTCCATCCAGCCACGACAGCAACTAATCTAGCGGGGCCGCCTTCTTTTTTCAGGCAGCTATACTATCCCGGCCAAATGGCCGGGATATATTTATGTGCCTTTGAGCGTTACCAGAACGATTTCTGCCGGGCTGCCCACCCGCATGGGAAATCCCCATGCGCCCGCGCCGGAGCTGACAATGATTTGATAGGCGTCCCTGCGGTGGTATCCGTAGCTGTATTCAAAAATGCCGAACAGCTCTGTAAGCAGTCCCCCAGGGAACAGCTGCCCAGCATGCGTATGTCCGGAAAGCTGCAGGTCTACCCCTGCCTTCTCAGCCTCGGAAAGCCGTAGCGGCTCATGGTCCAGCACGACAATAGGCTGTTTTTCATCCGCTTCCTCTAAAAGCAGGCTAAGCGGCGCACGCGTATTGGAATCCGGATCGTCCCTGCCCACAAGGTACATGCCGCCGATCGTGAGCGCCTCATCCTTGAGCGGCATGATACCTGCAGCTTCAAGGCTTTTAAACATGGATACAAGGTCCATATTATGGATTGCCTGCGCATCATATTCATGATTTCCTGGGACATAATAGACGCCCAGCGGCGCATGCAGCTTCTCAAACGCATGATAGGATGCAAGACGTTCTTCCTCTGTGGTGCGCTCCTCATAAATGTCCCCGCCAAGCACGATCATATCCGGAGAAAGCGCCATAATTTTCTTTGCAATACCGTCTAAATCTTCCTTTTGGATCGCCGTACCGATGTGCATATCGCTGATAAACGCGATGCGTGCCGGAGCGGCCAACGGCTTCTGTACACTGACATCGTATGTTGTTACCACAATATTTTTTGCGTTAAAGATGCCGTATATGCACACCATCAGAGACAGCACGACTGGCAAAACACCGCCCAGATAAATGCGCCGCCAGCCAGCCTCTATCTGTTTTATGCGCGAAAGCAGCCGTATTGCAAGAAAGACGGTGTCCGTTATTACATAAAACATACACAGGTATAAATAGAACCCCACTAGCACGCTGTTGGCTAGCGCCGTGCAAAATAACAGCAGCGCGCTCAGGAGTGCGGAACACAGCCACGCCGGCCCCGGCTGCAGCTTTTGAAATATAGGTAAGCCCCGAAAATGCGGCCACAGATAAAAAGCGCCCGCAATCATGGCCATAACAGCAAAGCTGCGCATGCATTCCCTCCTTTTCCCGCCGCGTTTGCACGGCAATCAAGCTTGCCTCTTAGTATATGCGGTGCCTGAGAGGATAATCAAGCCGCATACGGGTTTTGCTGCGTAGGCATATGATTTTTCTTATATGGGGCTTGACAGGCAATCAAAAAGCAGGTAATATTATTCATGCGCCGCGCGTGCCCAGTTCGTCTAGTGGCCTAGGACGCTGCCCTCTCACGGCAGTGACAGGGGTTCGACTCCCCTACTGGGTGCCAAAATAAAACTCCATCCTTAAGGATGGAGTTTTTATTTCCTTTTGGCAAAGGGGAGTCGAAGGGCGCGGCCGAGCTTGCGAGGTGAAAAACAGTCCGATGAACTGTTTTAGCGCCCCGGGCTGGTGGTAGTGGTTACCGTCGGAACGCCCCTAGCGGGCGATACTATCCTTCTGTACGCTCTCTGCAATCGCCTTGGCAAGACACTGCGCGGCATTGCGCGCTTCCGCAAGCGTATTCCTGTTGTTGCCGATATTCACAAGCAGGCAACGCCCAACCTGCTGATTGTACCGCCCGTCTTTCACTTTGATCAGAGAGCGCGTATAGGCAGTCGCCAATTTTGGGGGTTCATGGTTCGTTTGATCATGTAGGACTTCAATCCCGTATTCCTCCAAGTATCCCGCAAGCGCTTCACCGACGGCGATGATGTTTTTCTGTGCGTCGTCCGTCCGCCAATCGGAACAGGTGTCGCCCAAGCCCGGGGCATACGCATACGCCTCGGTATGGGTGTGGTATATGAGCACTTTCGGCCCCTCTCCACTGAAACGAATCTTTGTAGCCTCAACTGAGGCGAGCTTCTTTTGAACGGATGCGGGCAAACCCGGGTCAAGCCAAAATACTTCTTGTCCGCTTGCGGCTTGCGCCTCGGATATCATGGGCCGCAATAACAGAATTCCAAACGCGAATAGAACCGCAAGCCCTGTTGCGCACGCTTTCCTTACAATTATTTCCATACCCCCTTCCTTCCCATCCTATGCGGTGGCATTTTGGCTATACCCCGTTCATAATCTTTTTACTTCTCCCGCTACGGACCTTCTACCAAACCGCCCCGCAGCTGCGCCATACCCGCCTGAGGCATAGCATGCCAACCAGCCCCGTCACGGCTACGGCTGCAAAAAACACCACCGTATGCTCCACCGCGGGCAGCGTGCCGGAGGCTATGATGCTTCTAAGACAGTCCGCAAGATAATACATGGGGTTCAGGCGCATCATAAACAGCAGCAATCCTGTTAAATGTCCCGCAGGCCAGACGATGGGCGACGTCCAGAAAAAATATGGCATGGTAACCGCAAGCCCCTTGCTCCCCCCTGACGGAAACAGGGGCAAAAACGCCGCCGCGAACATGC
>JAEYLA010000104.1 GCA_023461495.1 Bacillota bacterium
CACTTAAGATCCTGCGCGAGGACTACAAGTTCTACGGCTATATCCACGCAAAAGCCATCCCCGGCGCAAGCGATGCGCTCACAGAGCGGCTTGGCATGCTGTGTGACCGCATGAGTGTGAACATTGAACTTCCCTCCCAGGAAAGCCTGACCAGACTCGCACCGGACAAATCCAAGCACTCCATTTTAGCCCCCATGGGGTTTATCAGGGGCCGCATTGCAGAAAGCACCCGTGAGCTTGTGCGCTACAAAAGCGCGCCGAAGTTTGTGCCCGCCGGACAAAGCACCCAGATGATCGTAGGCGCTTCAGGGGAAAGCGATTTTCATATTCTGAACCTGACTGAAAAGCTGTATCAGGGGTACCGCCTCAAGCGCGTGTTTTTCAGCGCCTATATGCCGGTGACGGAGCATGCGCTCCTCCCCGCGCGGGACGTAAAACCTCCGCTCTTGCGGGAACACCGGCTCTATCAGGCGGACTGGCTGCTGCGCTTTTACGGCTTTGAAGCCTCGGAAATCTTAGACGAAGCGCATCCCACATTCAACCCGTTCATCGATCCCAAGTGCAATTGGGCGCTCAATCATCCGGCCTTTTTCCCCCTTGAAATCAACCGCGCGCCGTATGAAATGCTGCTGCGTGTGCCGGGCATCGGGGTGCGGAGCGCACAACGCATTGTTGTCGCGAGAAGGGTCGGCAGCCTTGATTTTGCGGGGCTCAAAAAACTTGGCGTGGTGCTCAAGCGGGCGCAGTATTTTATTACCTGCAAGGGGCAGCGAAGCCATGGTATGGATATCAACCAAGATCCCCTGCTTTTAGCGCTCTTAAACGAGCAGGCTAAGGGAAAGCAGGAGCAGAATGCCCTGTTTGCGCCACGGCAGACTTCCCTGTTTGAACAGCCAGCCTTTGCGCGGGAGGAGTTGTACAAATGCCTGAGCGGCCAGCTTTGATTTATTGCTATGACGGCACATTTGACGGCTTTTTGTGCTGCGTCTTTGAAAGCTACAATTCCCAAGAGATTCCCACAGATATTCTGCCGGATACAAAGGAACTTCCCTTTTTGCTTCCGGTAAAGCACATTGCAACCATTCCGGACCGTGCGCGCCGCGTGCGCCGTTCCATCCCCCAAAAACTCGGAGCGGAAGCTGCAGATTTTGTGCGGCGCGCCTTTTTAACATGCCATGCGCAAAAGGAACTCCTGCTGCTGCGTTTTTTTCGCCTGGGATATGAAAAAGGGCCGGTTGTCCTGCGTATGCTTACGGAGGATACCGTACACGCTTTGACGGAAGCGGTGCGGCATTTAGAGCATGAGTCCCATCTATTGACCGGGTTCGTTCGCTTTTCCGATGCAAACGGCGTGCTTGTCTCCATCATTGAACCCAAGAACATCGTACTGCCCATTATTGCGCCGCACTTTTGCAACCGCTATCCAAACGAGCGGTTTGTGCTGTATGACAACACCCACGCCATGGCGCTATTACACCAAAGCGGCGCCTTTGAGATTGCGTATGTGGGGGCGTTCTCCATGCCCGACCCGGACGAGGAGGAACGAAAGTACCGCGCGCTATGGCGGCTTTTTTACGACACCATTGAGGTGGAAGGCAGGCACAACCCCCGCTGCCGTATGGGGCATATGCCAAAACGCTACTGGCGCTGCATGACGGAATTTATGGCAGATTCTGCGCCAAAGGACGGCAAACAGGGACAGAAGTACAATGCCTTGCCACACGCTTTGCCTCCGCTTCCTCCCGCTGATTTTGAACAGCGCATATAAGTATGCATACTGCGCAAAAAATATATGATATCGAATTCGGCTATCCTCTAAAGATCGTGTTTTTTTCAGCTTAAACGGTATCTGTGCTGAACAATATGCGAATTTAATGAATATTTTATATGAAATTGTTTGACTTTTATTTTATGGTGTGTTATTTTTATAAAAACTTGATTTGAGGGTATCAAATATGTTGTCACCGTTTACAAGCGGCATTATCCTTATTAGCATTCTTCTCCTCGGGCTCGTACTTGTAGTCCGGGGTGTTGGTCGTGCATATAAGTGGATAGCTGCATAGACGGGTAGGCTTAACGAACCTGAGGGCCCTGCAGTAAACACACTGCAGGGTCTTTTTGTATAGAAAACGCACGGCAACGGCGCCGTTTTACACAAGTTTGTACGGGAGGCAAAAAGACATGTTGTTATCTGGTGCGGAGATCATCCTGAAAGTGCTGCTGGAGCAGGACGTTGACGCGGTGTTTGGGTACCCCGGCGGGACCGTACTCAACATCTACGATGAACTCTACAAGTACAGCGATCGAATCACGCATTACACAACCTGCCATGAGCAGGGCGCGGCGCACGCCGCGGACGGATATGCGCGCGCCAGCGGAAAAACGGGCGTGGTCATCGCGACCTCGGGCCCCGGGGCCACCAACCTCGTCACCGGTATCGCCTGCGCTTACTTTGACAGCACCCCGGTTGTAGCGATTACAGGCAATGTCGCCGTGGCGCTCCTGGGGCGGGACAGCTTTCAGGAAGTGGATATCGCGGGTGTGACCATGCCTGTCACCAAGCACAACTATATCGTCAAAGACGTCACGAAGCTCGCTACCACTTTGCGCGAAGCGTTCCAGGTCGCCATCTCCGGCCGTCCAGGCCCGGTGCTTGTGGATGTGCCAAAGGACGTGCAGATTGCAAAGGCAGAGTATGAACCCCAGGAAAAACAGCAAAGGCGTCCCCAGTCCGCTATCAGGGAAGAAGAAATCGAACGCGCCGTTGAAATGATCCTTTCCGCAAAAAGGCCATATATCTATTGCGGCGGCGGCGTTGTGCTTTCCGACGCGCAAAAAGAGCTTGCCCGTTTTGCGGACCGGGTGGACGCCCCCGTTGGCACCAGTATGATGGGACGCACCTCCATCTCCGCCGACAACCCGCGCTTTTTAGGTATGATGGGTATGCACGGCAGATACGCTTCCACAAAAGCGCTCAACGAAAGCGATCTTCTCATCGCGGTGGGCACCCGTTTTTCAGATAGGGCCACCGGCGACAAATCCGAATTTTCCCGTGGAAGAATGGTGCTGCATATCGATATCGACCCGGCGGAAATCAGCAAAAACATTATGGTGAACAGAAGTATCGTAGGCAATGTCAAGACCGTGCTCAACATTTTGGCAGACCGCCTGCCCCAGCAGCGCCATACGGAATGGGCGGAAGAAGTCTCCGCCATGAAGCGCTGTCCGGAAAACAACATTGCCATGTGCGCAGGCGAACTGACGCCGGAATATGTGATTGAAGGCGTATCCCAGCGCATGAAGGCGGATGGAGTCATCGCAACCGACGTTGGCCAGCACCAGATGTGGACGACAATGTATTACCGCTTCCGGGACCCGCGCACATTCGTCACAAGCGGCGGTTTGGGCGCGATGGGTTTCGGTATGGGGGCGGCGATCGGCTCCTGCATCTCTACAGGGCGCAAGCGCACCGTTCTTTTTACTTCCGACGGCAGCTTCCATATGAATATGAACGAGCTTGCGACCGCCGTTTCAAACGATTTGCCCATCATCGTCGTGGTGCTCAATAACGGGGTTCTGGGCATGGTACGGCAGTGGCAGACGCTGTTCTTTGAAGGCCGGTATTCGAACACCACCCTGCACCGGAAAACGGATTTTGCAAAGCTTGCGGACGCATTTGGCGCAAAAGGGTGCAGGGCTGAGACCAGGGAGGAATTTGACCGCTGTATAGAGGCGGCATTTGCGCAAAACACGCCGACGCTCATTGATTGCGTCATCGACTGCGACGAGCGCGTCTTGCCGATGATCCCGCCCAACCAGGGCATCAACGATATCATTTTACGGTAACGGAGGAAGGGCTATATGGAAAGGCAGCAATTCGTAGTTTCCCTGCTGGTGGCAAACCACTTTGGCGTATTGACGCGGGTCTCCGCACTGTTTGCGCGGCGCGGCTTCAATATAGACAGCTTAACGGTCGGCGTCACGGACGACCCGGAGTATTCCAGGATGACCATCGTGGCGCAGGGCGACGACTACATTAAGGAACAGATCGTCAAACAGCTCCAAAAGCTTGAGGACGTGCGCCTAGTGCAGCTGATGAACCCCAACCAGACGGTGCAGCGCGAGCTGATGATCGTAAAAGTCAGGCTTGCGCCCGGCAAACTCTCCGAGCTTGTGGAGGCGGCAAACACCTACCGCGCGAACGTGATCGACCTTTCGCCGGAGTCGCTGCTCATTGAGATCACCGGCGAACCCACCAAGCTCAACGCGTTCTTAGAATATTTTAAGGCATACGGCATCGTAGAAATGTCCCGCACCGGCCCTTCCGCTATGGGCAGAAGCAATTACTGCCTGGTTGACGGCGAATGACAGGTACGGAGCACGATAAATAAAAAATTTGGAGGATAACAATTATGGCAACGATGTACTACGAAAAAGACTGCGATCTGAACTTCTTGAGCGGGAAAACCGTTGCGGTCATCGGTTACGGAAGCCAGGGCCATGCCCATGCGCTCAACCTGAAGGACAGCGGCGTGAACGTTGTCGTCGGCCTGTATGAAGGCTCCAAGTCCGCCGAGGCCGCCCGCGAAGCCGGGCTTACCGTAAAGGTCACGGCCGATGCCGTGCGGGATGCGGATGTGATCATGATCCTTGTCAACGATGAAAAGCAGGCCACGCTTTATAAAAATGATATCGCGCCCAACCTGAAATCCGGTGCCGCGCTTGCGTTTGCACACGGCTTCAACATTCATTACGGCCAGATCGTGCCGCCCAAGGATGTGGACGTCATCATGATTGCCCCCAAGGGTCCCGGCCATACCGTGCGCAGCCAGTATAACGAGGGCAAGGGCGTCCCCTGCCTCATCGCCGTCAGCCAGGACGCCACCGGCAAAGCCCGCGAGGTTGCGCTTGCCTACGCCATGGGCATCGGCGGCGCGCGCGGCGGTATTTTGGAAACCACCTTCCGCGAAGAAACCGAAACCGACCTCTTTGGCGAGCAGGCCGTGTTGTGCGGCGGCGTGACGGAGCTTATCAAGGCAGGCTTTGATACGCTGGTAGAAGCCGGATACCAGCCCGAAAACGCTTACTTTGAGTGCCTGCATGAAATGAAGCTCATCATTGACCTCGTGGTCAAGGGCGGCCTTTCCTACATGCGCTACTCCATCAGTGATACCGCGGAGTATGGCGATTATGAGACCGGCAAGCGCATCATCACCGAAGAGACCCGCAAGGAAATGAAAAAAGTTCTTCATGAAATTCAGGACGGCACGTTTGCCCGCAACTGGATTTTGGAGAACCAGGCGAACAGGCCGCATTTCAACGCCGTACGCCGTCAGGAAAGCAATCTGCTGATTGAAAAAACCGGTGCGGAGCTGCGCAAAATGATGAGCTGGCAGAAAGCGGAAAAATATGAGAAGTGACGCAGTAAAAGACGGCGTAGCCCACGCACCGCACCGCTCGCTGCTAAAGGCGACCGGGTTGACCGACAAGCAGATTAAAAAACCTATGATCGGCATCGTCAACTCCTTCAATGAGATCGTGCCGGGACATATTCATCTGCAACAGATTGCCCGCGCGGTCAAGGACGGCGTACTTTCTGCGGGCGGTACCCCTGTGGAGTTCAACACCATCGCCGTGTGCGACGGGATTGCCATGGGCCACGAGGGAATGAAGTATTCCTTGGCCTCCCGGGAGTTAATCGCGGATACGGTAGAATGTATGGCCCGCGCGCACTGCTTTGACGCGCTGGTGT
>JAEYLA010000105.1 GCA_023461495.1 Bacillota bacterium
TTGGCGTAATCTCCGGTTTTGGCGTCACCTCCGGCGCGCCGTCCCGCTTAAAGACGCTTTCCGCCTGTACTGTGGCGCGCCTGGCGATGGAAGCGCCATCCGTATCCGTACAGAACATGCCCTTGATGTCCCGGTTCCAGAGGATGTGCTCAGAGAGTTCATCAATGGCCGCCTGCTTGTCCTGCGCTGTGCGTGTAAAATAGGCAACGTTATACTGCGGATAATAGGCGGCGATCGCAGCTGTAAACCCTTCATAGGCGGACATGGGATCTTTGCCGTAAACGAGGATTTTTCCGGCCTTGCATTCCCGCTCCACCATGCGCTCTGCAACGCCCATGGCGACTTCTTCGGTATAGCCCATGACATCCGCCACCACGTTGGAGGAACTGTTCTCGCCGGAAGCCCGGTAATACGGAACAACGGTATAAACGCCCTGTTCCCTGGCTTTTTTAAGCGCTTCCGCATTGGCGTTGTTTTCATCCCAAATTAAGAGCGCTTTGCAGCCATCCCCGATTGCCCGCTCTACCGCCGCAACCGATTCCTGCCCGGGCGCAGCCACATAGAGCTTTGACGGATAGCCAAGATTCTCCGCCGTGCGCAAAAAGCCGTGCTTAGCGGAAGAAAGCGCATAGCTTTCAGAAGCGGGCACAACAAACCCGAGCAGCGTGCTTGAGACGTTTAAACGCCTGCCCGCAACCGTTCCTACCGCCTCCGCGGCGGTTGGCGCGGGCGTTTCCTCAATGGTCGCAGGCGCCGCGCAGCCAAAAAAAAGCATCATGAAAACAAGAGCGGCTGCCATACGGCATGATCTGTTTGCTGCAACGCCCAATTGCGTTCCCTCCTGCTTTTGCTACTTAGAGCGGCATTCCGCTAAACCCATCCCTTATTTTACATCAAAGCGGGCATGCTGTCATCCGCAGGCGTGTGAAATTCACACCCTGTCCAAATCTGACGCCATATCGCGTAAAAAAACGCCGAAAAAGCGGCGCGAGGCCGCTTTTTCAATGTTATCCGGTCTTTCTTGATTTAAAACTGCGCCAAGTAATCAGATGATATACGTTTCACGGCGCTTCGGAGCGGACACAAGCTCCGCGCGCTTTTCATCAAAGCCCGGCTTGCCCAGCAGCGCGTAGGTAGCATTCTTGCCCTCTTCCACGCCGGGCTGGTCGAACGCGTTGATGTTGAGAAGTTCCCCCGCGAACGCCGTCTGGATTTCAAACAGGTATAACAGCTGGCCGATGGTGAAGGCGTTGACCTCCGGCAGAACGATGGTATGGCTCATGTGCCCGCTCTTGAAAATAGCGTACTCCGTAGCGCTCTGCTCGGCCAGAATCAACTCGTTAAGGGAATGTCCGCCAAGGAACGCAACATCCGGAATGTCCTCATAGCCCTTGGGGATGGCGTAATCCATGCGGTATTTGTCAACGCCCAGGAATGTCATCACCTTGTCATACGGGCCTTCCGTATAGAGCTGCACCTGGCTGTGCTGGTCGGTCACGCCCAATGCCTTGACGGGCGTCTGACCCTCGCGCACTTCTTTGCCATTTCGGTCAAACTGCTTGCCGAGCGACTCCGCCCAAAGCTGCGCGTACCAGTCCGCGATGAGCTTGAGGGAATCCGCATAAGGCATTATAACGGAGATGTTCATGCTGCGCCGCATGGCGATGTACTGGAGCGTCGAGAGCATATAGGCGGGGTTCTTCCAAACGTCCTTCTCTTTAGAGAGCGTATCCATGTATGCGGCGCCCGCAAGAAGTTCCTTAATATCAATGTTGCAGACTGCGGCAGCCAGAAGGCCGACCGGGCAAAGCTCGCTGAACCTGCCGCCCACGCCGTCAGGCACATAATAGGTCTTCAGCTGCAGCTGCTTTGCGATTTTAATGAGGTTGCCCTTTTTCTCATCTGTCGTCGCGATGATATGCTTTTTGAGCGCATCCTTGCCAAAACGCCGTTCGATCAGATCGGATACGATCATCAGCTGCGACATGGTCTCGCTCGTGCCGCCGGATTTTGTGACCACATTGAATACGGTTTTTTCAAGGTCAATCACGTCGAGCAGCGCCTGCATGCGCTCAGGGTCCACATTGTCCTCCACAAAGAGGCGGGGGCCGTTGCGCTTATCACGCGGGAGATCGTTGTACCGTAAATGGTTGAGCGCCTGCTGTACCGCAAGAGGACCTAAAGCGCTGCCGCCAATGCCAAGCACGACAAAATCCTCGCACCAGGTGTTGAGTTCCGCCGCGGTCTTTATGATGTCCGCAACGATTTCTTCCTGGTTGTAGGGAAGCTCCCTCCATTTCATGGAACCCCGGTTTTCTTCCATTGCGTCGGCCGCCTTGCTAAGCTTGCCGGAAAGCGACTCTATTTCAGCGGATGAAATGCCTTTTCTGCCGAGCATGTCCTCCATCATATTATTAAAGTCAACCCGGACGCGCATCTGTTCCTGCCAAAGTTTGTCCAAATAACGGCTCATCAGTGTATCCCCTTTCCAGAATTTAAAGTTCCACCGCGCCTTTCTTACAGGCGCGAAAAACAATTCTTTACATATTGGTAGCACAAAAGCAATTCCGCCTCGTCCTCATACATATCGCTGTAAACCTCTAAAAACGCAGGCCCTTTGTAACCCTTTTTATAAAGCACTTCCGCGATGGAGGCAAAATCGCACGCCCCTTTGCCGGGCAATACCGGTAGAATGCGCCCGGACGTAGAAAGATAATCGCAGATATGCAGATTGACCATACGCTCGCCAACGGCTTCGATATACTCCTCCGGCCTGTAGCCGCTGCGCCCCGCCTGCTTGAGATCCACCGTAAAGCGCAGATCGTCCGCCTTTGTCGCTTCCAGCAGACGCAGCCCAAACGAGGGCGTGTGGAACAGACACCAGCTCACGTTTTCCCACGCAAGCGTCATGGAATAGGCCTTTGCCATTTCACACAGCTCCTGTACCATGGGGCCGATGCGCGGGATATCCATATTTTTGACCGCGCCGCTGAGCCCGGAGGGGCCGTGCATGACATAACAGGTTGCCCCTAGCGTTTTTCCCGCCCGGAGCACTTGTTCGAATATTCTCTTGGCGTCCTCACGCTGCCGCTGATAGATGGAAAACAGCTGCGGCTCAAACTGCGTGCCCATAGGGTGTACGCTGTAAACCTTCAGCCCGCTTTCCTGAACACGTTGATGGAGGGCGGAAATAAATTCCCCCTCATATTCCGAAAACGTATTTAAAAATATTTCGCAAACCGTGGCCCCCATTGCAGCCATGTGTGCCGGGGAATCCTCAAGTTCATACCGGTTGAACAGGCTCGCCGTGGAGATGCCTACCTGCAAATGGATCGCCTCCCGTAATCGTTATCAGTATATCATTCCCCTGCCGGCAAGGAAAGAACTTGTTTCGACACAGGCAATATGGAAACAGCCGCAACGCGGCATCATACGCTTATTTTTTGCGCGTACGATTTTCACCTTTGGCGAACGCACATGCGCAAGAGGATACCATATCCGCTTCTCTTCATGGTATGATCGCCGCAACGCGGTATCATATGGCCATTTTATGCGCGTGCGATTTTCGCCCTTTTGGGGCGAACGCACATGCGCGCAGTATACCATATCCGCTTCGCTTCATGGTATACTGGGCACATGGAGAAAAAAGAGAACGTTTTGCATCGTTTCCTGCCTGCGGAATGGAAGCGGGAACTCTGGCGGCTTCTTTGGCTGCTGCTGTTTCCGCT
>JAEYLA010000106.1 GCA_023461495.1 Bacillota bacterium
GGTTGGATCAAAGAAGAACTCTATCTGGATTTTGATCTGCGGCACACAGATGACCTTAACGGCACATTGAACCGCTTCGTAACCTATTTCAACCATGATCGTTTAGCTTCTGCTTTGGGTTATAAAAGCCCTGTTCAATTCAAAATCGAACAGGGCTTCTTCTAATTGCTTTTTGCTTCTCTACTTTCCATTGACAGGTTCGACCCTGGTATGGGTGCGTTGCTTTTTCAATTCCTTACTTCATCAGCGGCAATTTTCCTATGCGGCAGGTGGCGTTGCCGGGGTCGCTGTAGGCGCGGGCGTAGCGGAACGCTCGGGCAGGGCGCTGTAGACGGCCTCGGGCAGGCGGGATTTGCTCACGTCACGCTGTGAGATATTCGCGGCCTCACACAACGCACGCATGCGCACGTAAAGTGCGGACTGGGCGTCGTGGATTGCGCGCGCGTCGAACGGCACGTCGAGATCAGCATGTTCGGCGCGGGTGGACAGCGCACGCAGTATGGAGATCTGCTCGAAAAGCGCATAGGTTGGGCCTCCTGCAGGATATTGGCCTGCGGCGTCGGCGGGGAACGCCGCCTTGACCTTGGGGCGTGCGAGCAGGTATTCCGCGTCCGATATGTCGGAACGCGCCGCCCTTGCCGCAATGTCCGCGAGCACGTAGTGCAGGTCGTAGCGCGGATTTACCGGAATATCGATGCCGTAAATGCCTTTGACCAGCGCCGCGAGCTTTTCATTGTCGATGAGGTAATAGTTCGCGCTGGAATAGGGCGTGTCGCTGCGGTATTCGCCCACGAGGGTGTGGCGGTGGATATCGTCCATACCTAGCTGCATGCCGAATGCCGCGATGGCGGCCACCTGTTCCGTATTCAGGTTGGTGTGCAGGTATTTCTTGATGGAGCGGTATATCTTTGGAAAGTTCTTGAGCTGGTCCTTGCTCTTCAATTGCTCGAAGATCGCGAAGAGGATGCGCTGCTGGCGGTCGTTGCGGCCTGCGTCGGTGCTGATGCCCTTGCGCGCGCGCACATAATCGAGCACGTCCTGCCCGTTGAGCTTCTGGTAGCCGGGGCGCAGCGTACGGCCATTGAGGCGTATTGTCAAATCCACGTCGTAATACACGCCGCCCATGGCGTTGACCACGCCCTTGAGCCCGTCCATATCCACGCCCGCGTAGTAATCTATGGGCACGCCAAGCAGCTTGGCTACCGTCTGCATGGCAAACTGATAGCCGCGCGTGCTCTCACTGCCGCCCTTGGCAAACGCGGCATTGATCTTCCATTTGCCGTTTTTGCTGTACAGATTCCCTTTATCGTTATAGATGGGCGCGTAGCTGTCGCGCGGTACGGAGATGAGGTCCACGCTCTTATCCCGAAAATTGACCGTCAGCAACATGAGCACGTCGGACCGGAAATCGTTGCTCTCGTCGCGGTAGACGTCATTCTCTTCCACCGTGCGCTCAGGGCTGCTGTCGTACCCCACAAGCAGTATGTTCACGCGCTCATCCATATACGCGAGATTTGCCGGGGTGGGCGCAGGGGTGGGGATTGCCGTAGCGGTGGGGGTTACGGTCGGCATAACGCCCGGCATGGCTGCAATGGCAGGCGTAACGCTCGGCTCCGGCGTAGCTTTCGGCGTAGCGGAAGGTACGTCCGCAGCCGCCGCATGCGTAGTACCGGCGGGTTGGGGGGATCTAAACGCCTGCATGGGGTCCTCCAATACAACGAACAGCGTGCGGCCGAGTACGAGCAGCCCCGCGAGCGCAAGCAGCAGCAGCCCCGCGCGGACCACCCGCCCTGCCTTTCCCGTTTTTTTGCCGCCCGTATCCATGGCATGTCCCCCTCCGTATGTCTGTTGTTATGGTAATATGACGCGCGCGGGTCGTAAAAGTGTCAAGCTGAGTTCCAGGAAAATACCGGTAATCCGGAAGACCTTTTACCTGCCCCGCGCCAACCATTCTATTTTATGTGATTACGAACCTTCTTTTGCAAAAAAAGAACCGGGCATGCTTTTTCATACCCGGTTCTGATTGCGTTTACACGCCTTGCATCATTCCTTGCATTAGCGGATCTGCTGCTGCCCGCTTGCGGCATAAATCTCATACCATTTGTGCCGCGCGAGCTTCACCTCCAGCGCCTTTATGGCATGATCAAGCCGGGAGAGCTTGTTGCTGCCTGTAATGGGCGCGGCACCCACCGGATGGTACATAATCCACGCGTAAACGATGACGGAGGGATCAACATCATGGCGTTTTGCGATGGCGCCGATCTTTTCCATGGATTTTACGCAGAGGTCCTCCGTGGAGAACAGCCTCCCGACGCAAGGGGCGACCAGATCATGGAATGGATGTTTTTAACCGTCAACAGATCCATCATACCGGAATTAAAATGTTCAAAGCAGACGGGATTCCATTCAATCTGGTTGGTGACAAGCGTGCCGCCCATAGCCTTATTGAGCGCGTTAAACTTGAAGGGATCAAAGTTGGAAACGCCCGCTTCGCGGATCAGTCCTGCTTTTTTAGGGCCTTGAGCGCGCGGGCTGTTTCCCATACGTCAAGGCACGGATCTTCCCGGTGGATGAGGTAAAGGTCCAGCACATCGGTTCCAAGCCTGTGGAGGCTCTCCTTGCAGGACTGCATGACGCGCTGATACGACGTATCGTAATAGCCGAAGGTCTTCCCATCGATCGGCTCAAGAAAGATGCCGGTCTTTGATACCAGTTCAATGCGCTTGCGGATGGTGGGGTCCTTGCCAAAGGCGTCGCCCATCAGGGTTTCGCACAGGGTCGCGGCATAGATTTCCGCGGTATCAAATGTGGTGACGCCGCGGTCGATACACTGGTTCATAAACGCCGCAAGCTCGTTTGCCGACATGTTTCAGCCATCCAAGCGCCAGCAGCCCTGAACGATGCTGGAAATGGAAAGCTTGCTGCTCAACTGTATTCGGCAAGCAAATCACCGCCGCAATTATAAAACCCGGCTTTTCCTCATACCTGCCTCCCGCGCCAAAGCAAGAAGCCGCAAACGGCGGCCCCTGCTTTTAGGTGCGTAGAGCGGATTTATCCGGCTGGCCAACATACATATGGCCTCTGCTCGCCTGCCGTTACCCGTCCCGGCGCACCGTTACGGGGGTGTGGCCTACGGTATAGGCAACATCGTTGATCATCATGCGCTGCGGCCCGCCCGCTTCCGCTGTTACGGCGCAATGTTCCTGTGTCGCGTCTATCAAAAGAACGCTTCCACGGTAGCGGACACGGAACCGTACCCGGCCCCAGTGCAGCGGGAGCCGCGGGCTTAGGCATAGCCCTTCCTGCCGCACAGAGAGGCCGCAAAAGCCCGAGGCAACGGCAAGGTATGCGCCGCCAACACTCGCCACATGCAGGCCGTCCCGCGTGTTGGCGTGGGCATCGTTCAGATCGGCGGAGGCGGTTTCTTTGAAGTATTCATAGGCCTTTTCCGCATCCCCCAGCCGCGCCGCCATAATGCTGAAAATACATTTGGAAAGCGAGGAATCGTGCGTGGTAACGGCCTCGT
>JAEYLA010000107.1 GCA_023461495.1 Bacillota bacterium
CATATCCTCAAAGAGACAAAGGAATTTTTAGGGCTCGCAAATTATGTGCTTTCCCACCATGAGCGTGTAGACGGAAAAGGATATCCGCGCGGGCTTTCCGGGGAGGAAATTCCGGTGCAATCCCGCATCATCAGCATTGCTGAGGCGTATGACGCCATGACGAATGCAAGGGCATACCGCCCGGGTGTTACTACACAGCAGGCGGTGCGGGAAATTCGGCGTAATGCAGGCACGCAGTTTGACGCGGCCTTGGCCCGCACGTTTGTGGAAAAAGTGCTGGGCGCAGTATGGGAGATGTAATATGAACATTCGGATCATGACGCCGGGCGATTATGACGCGGTTTATCGCCTGTGGATCAGTACGCCGGGAATGGGGCTCAATACAACGGACGATTCCAGGGAAGGTATCCTCAAGTACTTAAACCGGAATCCCACAACCTGCTTTGTGGCGGAGGAGTGCCAAGAATGTATTGGCGTGATTTTATGCGGGCATGACGGGCGCAGAGGATATATCTACCACCTGGCGGTAAAGGTGGAACAGCGGCACAAGGGTACGGGCGGCGCGTTATTGACGCGTGCGCTGGAGGCGCTCAAAGCGGAGGGCATCGCGAAGGTTGCGCTTGTGGTATTCTCAAGCAATGAAGCCGGCAACCGCTTCTGGGAAAAGAGGGGCTTTACTGCGCGGGAGGATCTCCAGTACCGCAACAAGAGCATCATGGAACTCAAGCGGATCGACATATAAAGATCAATTCTTTCCTTATAAAAATAAACGTAAGCCTTGCATAGCAAGGGGTTCTTTGCAGGAAGTGCAGAACGCGCGAGCAGGCACTTCCTGTATCCTGACAAAAGTGACATATGCCACTTTTAGGACAGTAAAAAGCCCCGGATGACCGGGGCTTTTGCTGTATTGCTATTTGCACGCCGCAAGCAGAGCAGGGATGCATTCCAGAAGCGCCTGGGTAAGTTCCTCCACCGTTTCCTGCATTTCCGGCGAGAGTTCCGCGCCGAATTCAATGCCGCGGTACTGTAGCCCCAGCATGGTGACGTCTGTACCGGTTTCATGAATGAGGTAATCCACCATGACCTTTAAGGGAAGCATGTGGGAGCTGAAGCTCGGGCCGCCGATTTCCGTACATGGGATATCCACAACGCTGCCCGGTTCACATCCCGCGTCCGCGGCGTCTACAATCAGCAGATGATCCGGGCAGAACAACCGCAGGTTGCCGCTGAAGTTTTCAGGGGCGGTGCCGCCCGCGCAAATACTAAGGGCGGGATACGTTTCCGGGGGAAACGCTTCTAACAGACGCTCCACAATCACGATGCCCGCGGCGTCATCCCCGCGCAGCGTGGAACCTACGCCAAGGATAGCAAGCCGCTTTGTGCCGGAAAGCCTTTCCAACAGGAACTCCTTTAGCTCGCTCACGGTCAGATTTCCTTCTTCAGGCTGTCCCGGCTTAAGGTTGCAAGTTCAAACGCTTCCGTGTTTTCCAGCGCCTTTTTGGGGCAGGATTCCACGCATTGACCGCAGAAAATACATTTGTCCATGCTGACAATGGCCTTGAACTTTTTTTCCTCTATATCGGGGATCTTTTCAATTTCAATGGCGGTAGCGGGACATACGCGCATGCAGATTTTGCAGCCGATGCACTTTTCGCGGTCAAACTTCAATGCGCCGCGGAAACGGTGCGCAACCTTTGCGGGTTCGAGCGGGTACGCAATGGTATCCGGCTTGTGCACCAGCATTTTCATCATGTACGGGAGCATGGAGCCCGTTACTTTTTTCCTCATAACTGAAGCGCTCCTTTCACAATCAGATCAATGAGAACCTGCGCCAGAGAAACAGGAGCCAGTACCTTCCAGCAGAAGCTGATCATCTGATCAATGCGCAGGCGCGCAAAGGCTGTGCGCATGATGGTCAGCAGCACGACGACAACAAGAACCTTTACAAGGAACACAACGAGGCCCAATACCGCATTCCCCGGAATATAGAAGGGGAAGAAGATCGCGGAAATGAGTGCCGCCATCACAACAAGCTCACTGTCGATCGTCATGCGGAACATGGCTAAAAGCCTGCCGCTGTACTCCGTAAACGTACCGCCGACGATTTCGGTCTCCGCGTCCGGGATGTCAAAGGGTACGCGCTCGAGCTTGCCCTGGGTTGCCACCAGCGCTACAAACAGGCCGGGGATGTTCACCAGCGTCAATAGCGGATTCGCCTGATAAAACGCGGTGATGTCCGAAATCGACCAGGAACCGGCTAAAAGCGCCGGGCCAAGCAGGGACATATACAGCGGCACCTCATACGCAAAAAACTGCGTCATGGCGCGGATAGAACCAAGCTCTGCATACAGCGAGGAGGAGAACCAGCCCGCAAGGAAGAACGTCAGCGTGGGGATGGTCAAAAAGTACAGCACCACAATGAGATCGCTTGCAAACGGGAACAGGGACTGCACGCCTGTGATGGGGATGTACAGGAACGCCGTATAGGTCGCCGCCATCGCAAATATAGGGATCGCCTTAAAGACAAAGCGGTCCGCGCCGGTGGGGACGATGCTTTCCTTAGAGATGAGCTTGATGATATCCGCAAGCGGCTGGTACCAGGGAGGCCCCACGCGGTTCTGAAGCCTTGCGTGGAGCTTTCGGTCCACAAACTCAAATGCCAGCGAAATCAAGCTAAGGAACAAAAAACCGGGGAAAACAAGTATTTGAAACAAGGAAAGGCCCATCGTTATCTATCCTTCCTGTGCATGCTGATTTTCTCCATGTTGACGCCCTGCTTGCTGTACCAGTCGATGCTGTATTGCCTGAGGGCCTGCCAATCCATCCGTCTGTTCTCGCCGCTATTCAGGTTTACAACCTTGATGGCGCGGTCCGTGCAGGAGAAGCACGGGTCGATCGCGGCGATGACAACGGGAACGTCCGCGAGGTATCCGCCCTCAATCATATGCGTGATGGCGGCAAGGTTGCCCAGCGTTGGGGCGCGGACTTTGACACGCTCGGGCTTATCCGTTCCATTGGAACGGACATAGTTAAGGTTTTCGCCGCGCGGGGCTTCAATGCGGCTGACCGCCTCGCCTTTGGGGATTTTCACGGGCGCTTTGACGGAGATCGGCCCTTCGGGGAGATTGTCCACGATCTGGCGGATCAGCTTGTAGCTTTCCATCAGCTCCAGCACGCGTACGATCACACGGCCGTAAACGTCAGCACTCTGGGCGGTTGCGACTTTAAACTCAAGCTCGGGATACGCGCCGTAAGGATCGTCCTTGCGGATATCGCGCATGGGACCCGCCGCGCGAAGAACAGGACCCTGCGCGCCCAAGCGCAGCGCATCCTCACTCGAAAGCCGACCCACATCCCGCAGGCGCAGCAGCATCGTTTCCTCTTCAATGGCCACCTGCATATAGTATTTGGTGCGCTCTTCAAGTTCATCAATGCCTTTTTTAATTTCCGTAATCTGCTCGGAGGAAAGGTCGCGCCGCACGCCGCCGATGGTGTTCATGCCGTAGTTGATGCGGTTGCCCGTGATGTTCTCTAAAAGATCCATCACGATTTCGCGGTCCTTCCAGGCATACATGAAGAATGTCATAAAGCCGATCTCATGCCCGGCGACGCCAAGGAACAAGAGATGACTGTGGATGCGTTCAAGTTCGCCGATGAGCGCGCGCAGATATTGCCCGCGCTTTGGAACCTCAAGGCCTGCAAGGGTTTCCACAGCCTGCACGTAGGTGGTGGACTGCGCGTGCGAGCAGATGCCGCAGATGCGCTCAAGCAGATAAATGTTCTGTAAATAGGTCCGGCTTTCGCAGGCCTTTTCCATACCCCTATGGTTGTAGCCCAAAGCGACGCTCGCCGCGGCTACGCGCTCCCCTTCCAGGAGCAGGCTAAAGCTTTCGGGTTCTTCCAGCGCGGGATGCTGGGGGCCGAAAGGCACAACGATTTTTCCCATATATGTTCGTGCTCCTTTCTCAGTTGCTCTTGAGCATATCCGGCGTCCAGTCCTTGCGGAGCGGATACTGTCCCTTGGGCCAGTTGTCCGGCAGCGGATATTGGCGGCCTTCGGGAAGCCCCTCTATGGTAACGCCCAGGAGTCCTTCCACTTCACGCTCATAGAACGTGGCGCCGTTGTAGATATCAAGTACCGTGGGCGCCACGGCATTATCCTTCGGAAGCTTGATGTTCACGTTGAGCATGACGCCGTCATGGTCGTTGGAGAGGTGATACACAAGCTCAAAACATTCAATGGAATCCATGCCGGTGATGGTGCACAGGTTTTTATAATCGAGCACATCATATGCATAACGCAGCACGTCAAGCAGGAGTTCCGCGGGGATGGCAATAAACACCCGGTTTTTTGCCGTAACAGCGCCTTCCTCTAAAAGCACCGGGAACTGTCCATGCAATTGCTCCAATACCAAAGCTTCGTGCTCCATCGCAATCGCCTCCATAGTTATTTGCCCCCCTTCTCCATACTGTCAATCAGCTTGGTTACGCCGTCAATAATCGCCTCGGGCTTTACCGGGCAGCCGGGGATGTAGGCATCCACGGGGATGGCGCTGTCTACGCCGCCCTCTACACAGTAACATCCCTGGAACACGCCCGAAGAGCAGGCGCAGGTGCCCACAGCCACAACGAACTTTGGCTCCGTCATCTGCTCATAGATCGTAATCAGGCGCTCGCGCTGCTGCATAGTGACGGGGCCTGAGCAAATAAGCACGTCCGCATGGCGCGGGGAACCCTTCTGCTGCACGCCAAGGCGCTCTACGTCATAGCGCGGGGTCAGCGAAGCGATGATTTCCACATCGCACGCGTTGCACGCACCGGAATTGAAATGGATGATCCATGGGGATTTCTGCCTCGCCCATTGGATAATGCGGTCAACGATCATCTTTCTCCCTCCTGAAGAGCATTAAAAGTGAAAGCACCGTCAGCACGAGGAACAGGATGGCCACAATGGAGATGTGCTTCACATCGGTTGCGATCATCAGCACCGTGACGTGCATGATCGTAAAGAAAAAGGCAAAGTGGAAAAACTGAGAGTATTCCGGCTGGCCCTGGTTTTCCGGTACGGTCTCGCCGCAGGAATACGGCTCAAGCTTCTTTTTGTTGTCCTTGCCGCGCGCGGCAAGCCGACTGAAGAGCGCGGAAAGCCCAATGGAGAGCCCGATGAATATCAGGAACGCAACAGGCGGCGAAAGCAGTATGTTTTGCATTGATTATTCCTCCTAAATCCCGCGCCGGTTAACCTTTGAGGTTGTTGAGCTTGCGCGTATCGAGCACATCCGTATCACGGTAAATGCCAAGGACAATACCCGTAGCCACGACAACCAGCACCACTTCGATCACGATGATAGTCAGCACATAGGCCTGTGCCTGCGCCATGTTGCCCGTAACATATCCCACTGCGATCATCAAAAGGGTGATGCCCTTTGCAAGGATTTCAATGGAAAGTAAAATACGCATCAGGTTCCGGGATACGATTAAACAATAGATACCCGTTACAAGAAGCAGTGCAACGGCAATCAAGAATACTAAGAACAGCTCGTTCATTTCTCACGCACCCCCTTGAAGAATACCAGGTCCGCATATACGCCAAGGAGCACGATGATAATCTGCCCCACAAGGTCGATCTGGCGTTTTTCCCAGAGAATCTGCTGGGTGGTCGCGGTATCCGTGCCGGAAGCGACGCCAACTAGCAGCGTGCTGACATGCGGCCAAACGACAAACAGCAGCGCGGTACCGAGGGTGACGAGGAGTATGGGCAGCAAAACAAAGCGGCGCTTGCGCTCTTTGTCTTTTTCCGCCTGCTCCTCACGGCTGTTGATTTTCGTCATGCTCGACGCGCTGATGAAGATGACCGGGATCAGGCCCGCGCAGACGGAAAGCTCAAACGCCGCTGCCAAGTGCGCGCCCATCAGGAACATCACAAGCGACAGGATAGCGCTGACAACCGCCATCCAGATCGCGGCCTTGATGAGGTTGGGCCTGACGATGCACAGAATCGCACAGACGACCAGAGATACAAGCAATAAAATTATGATAGGAAGCGACACGTTTTCATCCACCTTCCTTTAGAGCAAGTTTTGAAAGTAGCCGAGCAGGAACGGGCAAGCGACGCCGACAAATACGTTCACCCCAACCAATATGAGCTCCGCGCTCACATATCCCGCACCCGCTTCCTTGATGCCCGCAAGCGCTTCCGGCACCTTGCCGAAGAACACCTTCTTCTGAATGAGCAGCAGGTAGGCAAGTGTGATGACGCCCGCCAAGAGCGCAATCACCGCCATCACGGGGGACACGCGCCATACGGCGATAATGATGAACAGCTTGCTCCAGAACCCTGCAAGCGGCGGGATACCGGCGGTGGAGAGGAACGCGACGACAGAGCTCCAGCCTGTGACCGGCATTTTTTCACTCAGGCCGCCCATCTCCTCCATATCCGTAAGACCCGTCTGCTCTTCCACCGCCGCGGCGTCAAGGAACAGCAGGGACTTAAACGAGGCGTGGTTGAAAAAGTGCAGCATTGCGCCAAAGAAGCCTAAGGGGGAGCCGGTGCCAAGGCCCAGGAGGATGTAGCCGATCTGGCTCACGCTCGAGAACGCGAGCATCCGCTTCATCCTGCGCTGCCCGATGGCGGCAAACGCACCCACCAATATGGAAACAAGGCCGAGTATGGTCAACAGGTTGCCGACCGCGGCGTTGCTCAGGAAGATATCGCGGAAGATGCGCATCAATACATACACGCCGGAGGCCTTGGTCACAATGCCGCTCAACAGCACGGAAACAGGCGCGGAGGCGGCAGAGTAGGCGTCGGGCACCCAGGCGTGGAAGGGCACGGAACCCGATTTGATGGCGAAGCCGACTGTATACAGGATCAGGGAAATCACGATCCCATACGGGAACACGCCCGCCGTATTGGCCTGCCCGATCGCAGCGGCGGCGTTTGTAAACGTCGTATCCCCCACAAACAGGAACAGGAAAGCCGTTGCCGTGAGCATCACGATGGTGGCAACAGTCGACTGGATATAGTATTTGAATGCGCCCTCCAATTCATTACGGTCCCTGTGGAAACCGATGAGGATAAAGGAGGCGGCGGAGGTGATTTCGATAAACACATAGAGCGTGAAGAGATCCCGCACAATCGCAACGCCGTTCATGCCCGTCATGAGAATGAGCACCAGGTTTGCAAAGTTGTGCTGCTGTTTCTTGATGGAGGCGTTCGTAATCAGCAGCGAAACAAACCCGATCAACCCGATGGTCAGAAGCACCATTGCGCTGAGCGTATCGATTTCAAGCTGGCCGATGCGGGTATCCGTAAATACCGCGCCGGTCTTCAAACATTCAATGAGCGTATAAGCGGAAAGCAGCGCCTGCGCTGCGGCCACAACTGCGGCGCACCAGACGGCAAGCTTACCCTTCATCCAATAATACAGAATATTCAATACCACTACCGCTGCGAGTGGTATTGCTAAGAACAAAAGCGGCACGAAGGCTTCCTCCTAAACTATTAGTTCTTTGTAAGCAGTGCGCTTAACAGAACGAAATCACAAGGTACAGCGCAACAAACGCAATCCCCACAACCGTCCAGACAAGGTACAGGGCAGGGTTGCCACTGTGTGCCTTACGGATACCGCCGGATACCCAGCCGGTAAAGCGGACGATTGCCACATCATAGAACCAGCTGATACCGTTGTTGATTGCAAGAGACGCTTTTGAATAGTTGCCGACGAGAAGGCCGATGACATAGTACGGATCAAAATATTTCTTCTCCGCAAGGTCATAGACCTGATGCAGGCCCGGCGCATAGTGGAAATGGTCGGCGGCCAGGATGCCGCGCCCGGTCTTTTTGTAGCCCAGGCGGTGGCTCAACACCGCAAGCGCAAGCACCACAAGCGAAATGCCCGCCAGCACGAAGTTCGTGTGGGTGCCTGCTTCTTGAAGGTGTTCCATTTCAGGCAGGAAGGTTTTAAAGAGCGCGACAAGCTGCCCCTGGAATGCGCCCGCAAGGATGCAGCCGATTGCAAGCGCGATCATGGGAACGAGCATGGATAGGGGCGCTTCCTTGACCTCCTTCTTTGGCGCCTGCTGCTTGCCGAAGTAGGCGGCATGCCCAAGCTTTAAGAAGGAGACGGCTGTAAAGAACGCGCCGATCGCCGCTATGATGTAGAAGGGCATCGCGCTTTCGATCGCGGCGTCGAATATCAGCTCCTTGGAAAAGAAGCCGTTCGTGAGCGGGAAGCCCGCGATGGAAGCCGCCGCAACCAGGAAGCAGATGAAGGTCACGGGCATCTGCTTTCTTAGGCCGCCCACGATCTTAAGATCGGTGGTACCCGCCTGCCGCTCCACAGCGCCGGCGGTTAAAAACAGGCAGCTCTTATAAAGCGAGTTGTTGAGCATGTGAAACAGCCCGCCGATGATGCCAACAGGCAGCGCCGTGCCGATACCAAGGAGCATATAGCCCACCTGGCTGACCGCATGGTAGGAGAGAAGACGCTTATAGTCCTTCTGGATGAGCGCCATCATGACGGCGAAAATAATGCTCGCGGCACCAAGCGTCATCAGCGCAGTGCTCATGCCCGAGCCGTGTTCTAATGTAAACAGGCCCGTTGTGACGCGCACGAGCAGATAAATACCCATGAGCTTTTCTAAAGCGCCCGGCAAGAATGCCATAAAGGGCAGCGGCGCGTCGTCCGCCGCATCAGGAATCCAGGTGTGGAAGGGCATTGCGCCCGCCTTGCCGAGTGCGCCGATCAGCATCAGGATGAATGGCGCATACGTACTGGGCTCCACGGCAAGGTGGATGTTTTCCATACTGAACGTACCCGCGATATGCGCCGTCATGCCGATGCCAAGCATCAGGCAAAGGTCGCTCAGGCCGACAATGACGATGGACTTGACGGCGGTCTTGAAGCCGCCGGGCTTATCCGTTAAGAGCATGGCGAACATCGTGCACAGGATGCCTTCCCAGAAGAAGAGCATCAGCACGAGGTTGTTTGCAAGCACCGCGCCGTTGACGAGTGTGAGCGTAAGCATGAAGAACGCGTAAAAGCGCTTTGCATACGGCTTTTCACGCAGGAACGCGGTGGAATACAGCGTTACAAGCAGTGCAATGATGGCGACCATCAGCAGGATAAAGCCGGAGAATGGCATCAGGCGCAGCGAGAACATCAGCCCGAAGCCGCTCCAGGGCAGTTCCACAGACAGTGCGTTTCCATAAACGCTGATCATCAGGGAAAGGTTTACAAGCGCACACAGCACAAGCAGGCATTCCTTGAGCCACTTCGCGTTTTTCGGAAGCAGGAACGCGATTGCCGCAAATACGGCGGGAACAACAATCAAAAACATCAATACGCTATTATTCATACCGCCACCACCAATTGCTGCACAAGTGCTTCAACAAAACCTGCGGGGAGGCTGACCAATAACCCGCTGATCAGGGAGAGCGCCGCAAGCAGCGCTACACAGAACACCATGCTGAAGGAACCTTCCTTTTTAAGCTCGCGCTTGGGTTCTCCAAGGAATACTCTCGTAAATGCGCGCAGCAGATATACAATGGTCAACACCGCGCCAAGCAGAAATACAAGCGCGATCCAGGGATGACCCGCGTCGGCAGCGCCCGTTACTACCATGTACTTGCTGAAGAAGCCGCCAAAAGGCGGGATGCCCATGACGGAGAACGCGCAGAGCGCGAAGGAAATTGCAGTCACCGGCATGGTCTTATACAGACCGCCAAGCTCGCGGATGTCCTTTGTGTGGTACGTGTGCTCCACAATACCCGCGCACAGGAACAGGCCCGCCTTTGAAATGCCGTGCATGAGGATATACAGGATACCGCCCGCCGCGGCAAGGCTGCCGCCCACGGAAATACCAAGGAAGATATAGCCGATCTGGCTGACGGTAGAGTACGCGACGATGCGCTTGATATCGTTCTCCGCAATCGCGGCGCCCGCACATACAAGGGAGCTTACGGCGGCGATCACGGGAACAACGGTATGCCATACATCGTCAAGCGCGAAGTTCACAAGGAACAGCCGCGCAAAGACGTATACGCCGATTTTGACCAGCACCGCGGCGTGCAGGAGCGCCGTCACAGGGGAGGGCGCAACGCCCGCGTCCGCAAGCCAGGAATGCAGCGGCAGCGTAGCGGATTTTGAAAGCACGCCAAAGAGTATGAGCACCACCGCAGCGGTTGCGATAGGCTGACCCTTGAGGGCAAGAAGATCCGTTGTGCCGTTTTGCACATAGATCATGATAAAGCCCGCAAGCATCAAAAGCGCGCCGAACACCGTGATCAAAAACGCCTTGTTGGCGCGGCGCACATACTCTTTTTCGCGGAAGAAGCCGATGAGCCTCCAGCAGCACAGCGCCGAAATCTCCCAGAACAGATAAAGGAAAATAAGGTCTGTCGAGTAGACGATACCCATCATCGCGCCGATGAAGAGCACGACAAAAAAGTAGTATTCGCTTTGGTTACCAGAATGCGACATGTAACCAAACGAATACCCGACAATGATCAGGCCCAGCAGCGATGCGGAAATCGCCATGAATACCGCAAGCCCGTCCGCCATCAGGCCAAAGCTCAATCCAAACGGCAGCGTAACCTGCATGAGCGAGGGTTCCCTGAGTGAGGACGGAAGCGCAAGTGCGCTTAAGAGGAGCGGCGCCGCGGCCAATAGAAAAGCCAGGGCGTTTCGGAACTTAGGCGATACCTTGCCTGCAAGCGGTAACAAAAACGCGCCAAGCAACGGTATGCCTACGGTAAGAAGTAGATGCGTTTGACCGGTCATTCTGCCTGTCTCCTATGTGGAAATTTCACAGCGCCGCCAATCAAGGCGGCCGGCATCTTGGACGCGCCGCATAAAGCTGCTTATCGTATTGCGGTCAATTTCCAATGGCATACAAAAACCCATCTGCTGCTCAGTCGCAACGTACACGCTTGCAGATGAAATATTTTTGTGAAGAAATAGAAAACTGACGCAATGCGTCCGACATCTGTATCATAAGTATTAACAGGGGATATGTCAATAAGTTAATTTTATAACGAACGGTTTTTGTGATAATATATTCTTAAAGGAAAAACGCCAGACGGCATGGGAAAAAACCACCCTGACAAGTTGGTGTTCGACCAAAAATGGAAGGTCTTACAAGAATGCAGGCTCTAACAAAAACTTTTAGCTGGAGGAGAATGTAATCACGCTTGAAGGGAATGCCGGATTGCACTTGCAGGATGTATTGTACGGCATGGCCGGATGGGATATAATACGATTCCGTAGGCGGCATGCACGGTTAGAGCAGGCTGCAGGCAAGGAGAATGTAGAGTGCATGAGTACGCGCTGACAAAACGGATTGTAGAGATCATCAACCGCACGGCGGAGGAGCATCAAGCCAAGCGGGTCAATTCCGCATTGTTGATGCTGGGGGAGAACGCGGGCATTGTGCCCGATTCTGTACAGATTTATTTTGATCTGCTTGCAAAGGGCACCCCCGCAGAGGGCGCAAAGCTGCAGTTCCAGGTGGAACAGGCGGAGCTTCGGTGCAGCGCCTGTGGCGAAATGTTCGTCAAAGAGCGCTATTCCATTGACTGTCCCCGCTGCGGCGCAATGGGGCTGCCCACGCGGATGGACAACGATTGTTATGTGCAGAACGTGGAGCTGGAAGTTTAAGCGCCTGTGCAAATGGTATGTATCTAGTATGCGCACGTAATAGATGGAGTAAAATGCCTGTGAAGCAAACGATGGCGCTGCGCATCACCGGCGTCGTACAGGGGGTTGGATTCCGGCCCCATGTGGCGCGGCTTGCGCGGCAAATGAAGATCGACGGCTTTGTACGCAATGCCGGAGGCGAGGTATACATTGTGGCGCGGGGGCAGGCCCCGGCGCTTGATTGTTTCTGTCATGCGCTCAAAAACAATCCGCCCGCGGGCAGCCTGATCCGCTCGATGGAGCGGATGGAGCATAAAATAAGCGATCCTGTTCCAGAAGGCTTTTCGATTGAAGCAAGCGAGAGTGCCGCAGGCGTTGCCATGCCCGGGCCGGACATCGCCATGTGTGAAGACTGCCGGGCGGAACTTTTTACCCCCGGCAATCCGCGGTTTCATAATCCCTTTATCAGCTGCACGTATTGCGGGCCGCGCTTTTCGATATTAAAGGCGCTTCCCTATGACCGGGGAAATACGTCTATGGAACCATTTTCGCTGTGCCCGCTTTGTGCGAAAGAATATGGAGAGGAAAGCGACAGGCGCTTTCACGCGCAGACGGTGTGCTGCAATGCCTGCGGGCCAACGCTATATGGCATCGCGCGGGATGGAAGCAAGGAAACGGGCGATACTGCGCTGCAACGGGCGGTGGGCATCCTTCACAGCGGGGGGATTATTGCCATCAAAGGGATTGGCGGCTATCACTTGGCGTGCGATGCGGCAAATGCCGGAGCGGTAAAAAAGCTCCGCGCGCTCAAGGGACGGGAGGAAAAGCCCTTTGCGGTGATGTTTGCGTCTCTTGATGAGATAAAGGCGCATTGCGCGGTTTCAAAGGAAGAGGAAGCGCTGCTCATGTCCCCCGCACGGCCCATCGTGCTGTTGCACCGGCGGGAGGGCAATTTGAACATTACGCAGGGTGTATATGGCGCAAGCCGGTATCTTGGCGCGTTCCTTTCCTATACGCCGCTGCAGCACCTGCTGTTTGAACACACAGGCCCGTTGGTGATGACGAGTGCCAATCCTTCCGGGCTTCCTATTTTTTATCGGGATGAGGAGATGCGCGCATATTTTGAGGCGCATCAAGAGATTGACCACTTGCTGGCGCACAATAGGCCCATCGAACGGATGTTAGACGATTCCGTCGTTGCCATTGTCGGCGGGCGCACGCAGTTTGTGCGCCGGGCGCGCGGCTATGTGCCGCTGCCGGCGGCACAGGCGGAAGCGCAGCAAGGCAGCGTTATTGCGCTGGGGCCGCACCAGAAAAGCAACATTACGATTTTCAGCAAGGGGCAGTTGTATCCCGGCGCGGAGCTTGGGGATTTGGAAACGGAAGAAATGCTCCGTGCGTACCGGAAGACGGCAGCGGAACTTCAGAGGCTGCTGCAGGCGGCGCCCACCCATGCGGTGTGCGACCTGCATCCGGGCTACGCGTCCACAGGATATGCGGAATCCCTGGGATTGCCACTTTTTCGCATACAGCACCATTTTGCGCACATCGCCTCCGTGCTCGCGGAATACGGCGTTACAACGCCGGTGATCGGCGTGGCGTTTGACGGTACCGGCTACGGCACGGACGGCACGGTATGGGGCGGGGAATTTTTGATCGCCTCGCCAAGAGGGTTCCAGCGCGCCGGGCATTTACAGCCTGTAGCGTATCTGGGCGGGGATACTTCTATCCGGCAGGGATGGAAAAGCGCTGCGTGCCTGCTTTACGGCGCAAATCTTCCGCAGCGGGATGCGCGCGGGCAGCTTGTGGAAGCCGCTTTAAAAAGCAATGTGAACGCCATCCGCTCTTCGAGCATGGGCCGCGTGTTCGATGCAGTCAGCGCGCTTCTTGGCGTTTGTGAGGAGTCCCAATACGAAGGACAGTGCGCCATCGAGCTTGAGGCGGCTGCCGCCCAATATTTGGGAGAGAGCCTGCCTTTCTCTTATGATATGATGGAAGAGGAAGGCAGACGGGTTGTCGGCCTTGCGCCGGCATTTCGGGAACTGCTCCTGGAGCGGGAAAAGGGTGCAAATACCGCCCTATTGTCGCACCGCTTTCATATGACCGTTGCGGATATCATAAAAGAAATGTGTATGCGCCTGCGGGAAAAGGCCGGGATAAGCGACGTTGCGTTGAGCGGCGGCGTATTCCACAACCGTATTTTATTGGAGCGGTCCTTGGCGCTGCTGCAGCAAGCCGGGTTTCGGGTGCTGACCAATACGGCGGTACCGCCTGGCGATGGTGGCGTATCGTTGGGTCAGGCATATATCGGCGCGTTTTATGCGAATGCGCCGGAGCGCTGCGCTTCCGGGCGCGGCGGGGAATGGAAGGAGGAAAAAGCGATATGTGTATTGCAGTCTCTGGAAAACTGATTGAGATGGACGGCCGCCGGGGCAAGGCGGACGTCAGGGGCAATGTATTATCGGTGGAGCTTGGATTGGTGGATGCAAAGCTGGGGGATTATGTGCTGATCCACGCCGGGTGCGCCATATCCGTTGTGAGCAAAGAAGAGAGCGATGAGCTTGACGAGCTTCTGGAGTTGATCCAATATGGCAACGCATAGCATCGAGGCGCTCGCGGAGCGCATTCAGCAATATGACGGACCGCCGATCAAGCTCATGGAGGTCTGCGGTACCCATACGCAGGCGGTGTTCCGTACCGGCATCCGCGGCATCCTGCCGCCCTCCATCCAGCTGATGTCCGGCCCCGGTTGTCCGGTGTGCGTGACGCCCGCGGGCTATATGGACCGCGCCGCGGAATTTGCAACAGCGCCCAACACCGCGCTGTGCACGTTTGGCGATATGATGCGCGTGCCCGGCAATCACGGCAATCTCCTGGAGGTAAAGGCTTCCAGCGGGGATGTGCGCATGCTGTACGCGCCGATGACGGCACTCGATTGGGCAAAGGCGGAGCCGGACAGGCAGTTTGTGCTCACAGCGGTCGGGTTTGAAACCACGCTGCCGGTCTATGCGCTGCTCATCAAGCGCATGCGGGAGGAGAAAATTGCAAACCTCAAGCTGCTGCTGTGCGCAAAAGCGCTGCTGCCGGCACTGGAATGGATTTGTGAAAACAACCCGAATATCGATGGGTTCATCGGCCCGGGACACGTCAGCGCCATTTTGGGAAGCGACGCGTATAAAGACCTTTGCGCGCGCTACCATATTCCGCTTGCGGTGGGAGGGTTCTCCTATGAGCACATCATTGCCGCCGTCTATGATTTAATGGAGCAGTGCGCGCAAAAAAAAGCGGAGGTGCGCAACCTCTATCCGGGCACGGTGGCGCAACAAGGGAACCCCTCGGCGCTGGCACTGATCAATGAATGCTTTGTCCGGCAGGCGTCCGAATGGCGGGGCTTAGGCAGCATCCCTGCGTCCGCCTATGTGCTGCGCAAAGAATATCGAGAGTATGACGCGGGCGCATATGA
>JAEYLA010000108.1 GCA_023461495.1 Bacillota bacterium
CGCATGCTCCTGAGTTTGAGCGCATCGGTATAGTCGGAAATCGACTGCAGCAGTGCCGGGTGCTCCGTAAACAACGCGAGCGCAGGCTGGTTGAGCTTTTTTATCAGCGTTCCCGCGCCCTGCCGCACCATGATCATCACATTTTCAAACGGCAGCTCCGGCAGCAGGTACACGCTGTAGTGCGGATGCTTGCGCAGCAGCGTAAGGGTATATGCGATGTGCTCCGCGTACTCTTCGGGCGTATAGGTCACGCATACCTCATCCTCCACCCAGGGCAGCTCCACGCGAACGCGGCCCGCTTTAAGGTCCTTGGGGTCCGCAAGGCGGATATAATCCGAGATTCGGTACAACGAAAGGTTCCTTGCGGCGCGCTTTGCGGCAAGCTGGTGATAGCGCAGCACTTTCTGCGCGGCTGCGTCCGCAACTCCTGTGCGCATGAGCATGCGCGCCATCAGAGAGGGCGTGATGGTATAGGCGGAAAGCGAATGCAGCAGCACATCCGTATCCCCCGGACTCCGTTCAAACGCCGCAAGCCGTTCGTGGTACTGCGCCTCCATGCCGGTGCCAAACACATGCGCAAGTTCGCAACCCGCGCTGATGAGCGCGTCGAACTGGCGGTTGAGGTGTTCCATAAGTTCCGGGCGCTCCGTATAGGTGTGAAGCGCGTCCTGCTCCAGCTGCGAGACACAGAAGGAATATACGCCGCAGGCGTTGTCCGCCAAAAACATCGTGCCCGAAAACCTTCTTTTTGCGGGCCGTGAAAGCAGGTAGACGTGCAGCCTGCCCGCAGAAAGAAGCGGCATCCAGTGCCCAAGCAGGGACACCATGCCGGAAAGCTCCGCATCCAGGCTGACGACCAGCTCCAGACGGATTTCTTTTTGCATCAGTCGGCGGGTCATGCCGGGCAAATCCTGCACAAAGGACGCGTCACCAAGCGTCCATGCGGCGCTTAGATCGGAAAACAGGCGCAGCCTCCGCACGCCGTCCGACGAGGCAGCCTCCGCAAACAGACGCTGCGCAGCCTGCCTTAGGCCCGCGTTGCCGCTGTAAAGCTCCATCTCCGCACGGACCGGGGGCGCAGGATGCACCTGCCCGCTTGCCGGATGAATTGGCTGATGCGGCCGCATGACGTCCAGCGTTTCGAGCAGGCGGTCCGCATATACCCGTCCCTCGTTGGTATAAGGAGCCTGCAGGAAGCCGCGCAGCGCCTCCAAAACGGATTCCCTGTCCTCCGTTTCCGGGATATTGATCAGCTCAAAAAAGGCTTCCCGCTTTCTTCCCGCATAGGGATGCATGGAAAAAAACGCGCAAATCTCCCCCACCAGCCTGCCGCTGCCTTCCGGACGGCGGACGCCCGCGCGAAAGCGGCTGACAAGAGACGCCTCTATATTCAGGTATTGGGCAAGCTGCAGATTGGTAACGCCTGATACTTCCATCAGCGCGCCCAACCGTTCGGCAAACGCGCCTTCCCCGTTCCCGTATGGCGCATGGGCCGCGCCGTCGCGCTGCCTGTGCGCGCGCTGCGGCCGGAGGCCAGATTCCTCAAGATTGAGCCACGCCCCCATCGCGTCCGAAAGCACATTTGTATCGCTGCACACTTCCATACCGCACAGCGCGCATAACTTTTGCTGCATGCCACGCTCAACCGCAAGGGTGGCCGCGCCCATGGCGAGCTTGTCCAACTGATGGCTGAAGCGCGAAGGAACGCGCTCACCTCTGTGGAAGCGGCTGATCAGCGAGGCATCCAGCCCCGAGGCGCGCGCAAGCGCCGTATGGGACGCGCCGATCCGCTCCAAAAGAAGCCCCACCTTTTCATGAAACAGCATGCCGCTCCTCCTCGTCCGCAGCCGCGTTGCTGCTGCCCGGGGCATGCGCCTTGGTTGCAACAGCACAAAGCCGCAATCCGGAAGAATCCGTATTCATGTCCTTATTATACCATAGAAGCGCAGCGGATATGGGATAATCCGCGCATGTGCGCTTGGCCGCAGTATGGTATGATAAAAAAAACAGCCTGGAGGTATCCGATGCAGTTTTGCTGGAGCACGCTTTATGTAAAAGACATGGAAGAGTCCCTCCGTTTTTATACGGAGCTCGTAAACTTACCCGTGGTTTCCCGCTATCCCGCAGGGCCGGGCAAAGAAATCGCCTTTTTGGGCGAAGAGGACACCAAGGTGGAGCTGATTTATGACAACATGGCGGACGCCGCAAAAGAAATCCCCAACATTTCCTGGGGCTTTCGCGTTCCCTCTCTTGAAGAGGCCATGGAGCGCGTGCGCGCCTACGGCATCACGGAACTGGACGGCCCATATGCCCCCGCGCCTAAAACGCGCTTCTTCTTTATCCGCGATCCCAACGGGCTTTCGATCCAGTTTGTGGAGCAGTCCAAATAACCTATTTTGCTTAGGCAAAAGGCGCGGTCCAATCGGGCCGCGCCTTCTATATGCATTTGTTTTCTTAAGATATCGCTCCCTGCGGCGCGTCCTCGGCGGGAGACGCCGAAGGACACTAGGCCTGTGGGCCGTCGCAACAGGTCAGTTTATTTTACTTAATAGCGGGCGGGCTCACAGTTCGCAATGGTCGCATTGTGTCGCGACGAGGCCGCGCCTAATACTTCCTTGCTTACTGGGACGCCGCTTCACTATATCCGCCACAGGCGGCGTTCAGCTATGTCCTCCCCGCGCCCCCTGAGTACAGGGGTAGCTACAGTTTTGCCCCAACAGGCTTTCATTCGCAGCCAACGACAAGTAAATACGGTGGTGGCGCGCCTTGCATAGCAAGGGTTTTCAAGAGTACTGCCCGCGAGGCGCGAGCACATACTTCCTTTAATCCTCACAAAAATGACGTAGCCACTTTTGTGACTTTACTTTCCGTTCACATAGCAGCTGTCGCCATTGTAGACCACGCCGCTCTTTGCATCGACAGTAGCAAGGCAGCCGGTCTTTAATACCTGCGCCGCGCCCTCGGCGCCCGCTACAAGCGGCAGGTCGAGCGCCATGCAGGCCGCGGCGGCCCCGGAGTCTGCCATATTCTCTTCCGTCACAACCGCGCGGGCGCGGCGCATTTCATGCAGCACTGCGTTTGTGGTGCGGTCAATGACAAGAATATCGTCGTCATGGAAGTTCTTGATATCGTCTGGGGCCGTCACAACGCACACCCGGCCGGTGACCGGCGCAATCCCGTTGCCAACGCCGCGCAGCAGCGCGGTGCCCAGCACATGGATCTGCAGGGTGTTTGTGATTTCTCCTACGCGGTCCGACGAACCGGTGATGACAATAATATCCCCGTCATGCGCGAGATCCGCTTCCTGTACCTTGCGCGCGGCATCCAGAAACAGCTCCTGGCTGCTCGCTTTATAATCGTTCATCAGCGGCGTTACACCCCAGGAAAGCGCCAGCTGCCGGTAGGTGCGCGGATTGGGCGTGATGGCCACGATGGGCGTCGCCGGGCGGAAGCGCGAAACCATGCGTGCCGTGGAACCGGTGCGGGTCACGGTGACGATGGCCGCCGCCTCCAAGTCATGCGCGGTGGTGCAGGTGGCGTGGGAGATGGCGTTGATCACGCTTTTATCAAGCTCCGGCCTGGCGTTATTGAAATTCGCCTTGTAATCAATAAATTCTTCCGTGCGCTCCGCGATCTTGACCATGGTGCGGATGGTCTCCACCGGGTATTTGCCGTTTGCGGTCTCGCCGGAGAGCATGAGCGCGCTTGTGCCGTCATAGATGGCATTGGCGACGTCTGTGATCTCCGCGCGCGTGGGGCGCGCGTTTCTGACCATGGACTCAAGCATCTGCGTCGCCGTGATGACGCGCTTGCCCGCGCTGTAGCACTTGGTGATAAGCTTCTTTTGCAGATGCGGCAGCTCTTCAAACGGGATTTCCACGCCCATATCGCCGCGCGCCACCATGATGCCCGCGGATAGGCGGATGATCTCATCGATATTCTCGATACCGGAACGGTTTTCGATCTTTGCGATGAGTTCGATGCCGGGTGCGCCGTGGTGCGCCAAAAACCGTTTGACGTCGAGCACATCCTGCGCGGTGCGCACAAAGGAAAGCGCGATATAGTCAAGCTCATTTTCCACCGCAAACAGAATGTCCGCACGGTCACGCTCGGACAGGTATGGCATATCGATATACAGCCCCGGCAGGTTGACGCTCTTGCTGTTGGAAAGCGGCCCGCCGTTGACAACGCGGCAGACAATGGTTTCTTCATCCGCGCTCAGTACAGAAAGCTCAATGAGGCCGTCGTCGAGCATGATGCTGTTGCCGGGCTTTACGCAGGAGGGCAACGCCGCATAGTTGATATAGGCAATGCTTTCATCGCCTTCACATTCCTTTGTGGTAAGCGTGAATGTTTCGCCTTCTTTGAGCTGGATCTTTCCCTTTTGGAAGCGGCCGATGCGGATTTCAGGGCCGCGCGTATCGAGCATGAGCGCAACCGGCACCTGCAGCTCCTCGCGCAGCTCCTTGAGCCGGTCCACGCGCACCTTGTGCTCCTGATGGTCCCCGTGGGAAAAGTTGAGGCGGGCGACGTTCATGCCCGCAAGAATCATCTGCCGAAGCGTCTCTTTCGCTTCGGAAGCCGGGCCGATGGTGCATACAATCTTTGTTTTACGCATGTTATAAAAACTCCTTATCGGAAATCGAAAACCTTCCACATATAGCAGTATAACAGATATCATGCAAATGAAAAGTAAATTTTTATATGTCCGTATCTGTCCCCGCTTTTGCAGAATGCACTATTTCCAGTATGGCCCGCCACCCTCGTTTTCATGAAACAAGGGCGGATTGTTCAAA
>JAEYLA010000109.1 GCA_023461495.1 Bacillota bacterium
CAGGTTCTTCGAGGATAGAGAACAGTACTTCGCGGAAATAAAACCAGGGAGTAAGCCCAGAAAGCAGAAATACCGCATAAGGCATCCCCTGTACGGGTATAAACGAGCGCAGCGCAAAGAAAAGCGCGGCCGCCGTTACCGCCTGCTCCAATACGCTTCGTAAACGCTCGTGCCAGCCATACCGCCTGTACAGTACGGCTGCCAGCAAAAAAAATCGGTTGTCCGGTTGCCGGATTCGTCTTTTCTTCATAAAAAAACACCTTCCCGTATAGGCTGTGCGCCCAACGGAAAGGTATGTGTGTGAATAACTGGTCGCCTGCCCGAATGCAGGATATGTGCCTTATCGGAAGAGGATGTTGCCTTCTTCCGCCCCTTCGATAATCGCAAGCGATTCCACATGAATGCCCTGCTCCCGAAGGCGCGCGCCGCCGGGCTGGAAGCCTTTTTCCACCGCGATTCCCACGCCCGCAAGTGAAGCACCGGATTGATTGACGATTTCAATCACGCCGCGCATGGCTTCTCCGTTTGCAAGAAAATCGTCCACCACAAGAACGTTGTCCTGTTCGGTCAGCCACTGCTTGGCCAAAATCAGCGTCACCTTTTTCTTATAGGTGTAGGAGAAGATATCGCTTTGATAAAGGCCGCCCTCTATATTATCGCTCTTTGCTTTTTTTATAAATACCATGGGTACGTCAAATTCCAGCGCCGTGATGGCCGCAAGCGCAATGCCGGACGCTTCCACGGTTACAATCTTATTAATGGAGGGATCAGGAAACAGTCTGCGGAATTCCTTTGCAAGCGCCTGCATCAGGCGGATATCCACCTGATGATTCAAAAAGCCGTCAATCTTGATAATATTTCCAGGCAGAACACGCCCTTCTGCACAAATTCTTTCTTTCAACAGTTGCATGCACAAACCCTCTATTACGTATATTTTACCTTATTATGCTCCATTTGACCCGACATTTCAAGCATATTCTCTTTTTATTTCATTAATATATTCGTTCTGTATCATGCATTTGCAAGTTCTTTTTGAAAATCATGCCCAATCTCAGATGCACACTTGAAGCGTTATGGAGATTAGGGTATAATTATTTCGTATAGTACACGTCGGTTGATCGTCAGGAGGTTATAAGATGAAAGAGCGCAAGGTATCTGAGGCCGTAATCAGGCGGTTGCCCAGATATTACCGCCAACTCGAATTATTAAAAGCAGAAAACATGGAACGCATTTCGTCAAGCGAGCTTGCGCAGCAGATGGGCCTGAACCCTTCCCAGGTGCGTCAGGATTTAAATTGCTTTGGTGGTTTTGGCCAGCAGGGCTACGGCTACCCGGTGCAGAACCTGCACAAGGAAATCGCCAGCATCCTCGGGCTTACCCGCACCTATCGCCTGATCGTTGTCGGCGCCGGCAACATCGGACAAGCGCTTGCCAAGTACGAAGGGTTTGCGCAAAAAGGGTTTGAGGTGATCGCGCTCTTTGATGTTGATGAGGCGTTGATTGGCCAGACCATCAATGAGAAGCCCATTCTTCCCGCGGAACAGATGAGCGATTTTATCCGCGAAAACAATGTGGATATCGGCATCATCACCGCGCGCCGCAGATCCGCGCAGGAAATTGCGGATACCATGGTGGACGCGGGCATCCGCGCCATCTGGAACTTTGTCCCCATGGATGTGACCGCCTCCGTCCCCATTGAAAACATCCAGTTGAGCGACAGCATGTTTGTGCTTTCCTACCGTCTCAACGCGTTGGAGGACTGACCGGCTTTCCTCTAAAAGCAACCGTCCCGAGAATGAAAAGGGCAGGCCAGCATACACCATGCTGCCTGCCTTTGTTGCGCTTTTCTTTCGTTTTAAGCCTTCGCGGCCATGTTATGCTTGTGCATTCATCCGTACCACCTTGTACACAGAAACCGCGCTTGATTGCCCCTCCCCTGTCAACAGGTTTTTGGGCAAATGCAGGTTGAGCATAAATCCGTCGTCCGCATATTTATCGTCCGGGCCTTTTGCGTAGTCTTCCTACACGGCAATATGCGCTACCCGGCCAATCAAAAGAGCAGCCCGCCCGCTGCCGGACGGACACATCTCCCGTTCAAGCCTCCACTCCAGCGAAAGGAACGCCGCCCCTACGCGCGGGCAGTTCAGCGTCCTTGCCTGCTCGCTGTGGAACCCGCCTGCGCAATTCCTTAAGCGTTGTTACGGCATGCAGAACGCTTGGGATGCCGCAGACGAACTCAAAATGGGAAAATACTCAAATTGCCCCTACCAATGCGCCTAAAGGTGTTCCGGCCTTTGTGTGCCCATTTCGATTTTCATGCGCCGCCCTATCCTTTTATAAATTTCAACATCCTCTTTGCATCCGCCGCAGGGTTTAAGCGCAGCACCCGCCGGGCGATTGTTTCCACGGCTTCTGCTTGCACAATGCTTTGCGCATGTTCAAATACCTCCGCTCCAAAGTAGCGCTCTACCGTGCAGAATACCGTGGAGGACCACCCGTAGAGCTCGCCCTTTTGGGACAACTTTTGCTGTCTGCCGCACATGGTCAAATACAGGTTCATCTGCAGTTCCACCAAGGCACGGTCGAATTTTGAAGCGTCGTCTTTGGAGAACCCGCCGACTTGCTTGATGGCGTGCAGCGGCAATGTTTCATATTCGGCAACGATGTCGTAGATGCGCTTTGCGTATTGGCTCATATTGCCTTCTTCATACGCTTCCTCCGCCGTTATCCCGCCACGCCGCGCCGCAAGAAAATACGGATAGAATTCCTTTGTGATATAGCCGCTCTTTTTAAAGAACAGCTTGCCGTAGGCGATATCGCTGCGCTCATCCAATACGCGGATGCGCCACTCCCACGGATCGGTCTCCGGATCCCCCGTATGCCACTTTACGGGTGTATCATACGGCGGGATCTCGTCCCAGCTCCAGGGAACCACCGCAAAAATGCCTGCGCTGTTTCCGCCGCCCATGGAGAATCCGGCCTGCAGCAGTGCGGCAACAAAATCATTGTAGTTTTGGATCATATCTGTACTCCCGCAATTGTATTTTTTTCTTGCCTATGCAACTATAGCGCCTTATCTCGTTCAACAAATCTACAGCGCCTTATTCTATCAGAACGAACACGACAACAGTCTGTCGTGTTCAATGATATTGTTTCATGATATTTTTTGCAATGGTATAGAGTTGTTCGGCAATCTCGTCGGGTTGCAGCACCTTTACCCTGTCCCCAAATTGGAGCAGCCAGGAAACGATGTACGCCTGATTGGTATAGCCGTTCTCAAACAGCAGCTTCCCGTCCTCCGTTTCCGTAAAGCAGTCCGGCCCGTATTCCTCAATCAATTGGGACTTTGTGGAGCTGTCAAATAATGCGACAAGCCTGATTTGATCTGAAAAATGGGCATCAAAGTCATATCTCTCCGGCGGTACGGGGCGCTTAATAAAGCTCTCTTTACATACTTCCATCTCCCACAGCCGCTGCAGCTTGAACATCCGCCAATCCTGTTGCTTCAGACAAAATCCAAATACATACCACGCCGTCCATTTGAAGATGACAACGTATGGTTCAATATGGCGGCGCGCCTTGCCTTTGTCAGAATAATAGTCAAATGCAATGAGCCTTTGCTCCAGCACCGCCTGTTTGATCGATGCGATTTTGGGCGACAGGCTGCCTTTATAGTGCGACGCAAGGTCGATCATGATGGGTTCCTGCAAAGACAGCACGGCGTCTTTGTTTGCGGACAGCTTCTCAAGCGTACGTTCCAGTTGGGATTGTTCGGAGATGCTGCCGATTCCCTTGAGCGCCGCAACAATGCCGGAAAGCTCATCCGCCGTCAGGACGCTTTTATCCAGTTTGTAGCCTTCCGCAATGGCAATGCCGCCTCCGCCGCCCTGCATGGTAACGACCGGAATCCCCGCCCTGCAAAGCGCCTCAATATCCCGCCCGATGGTCCGGCGCGATACCTCAAACTTTTCTGCAAGCTGCGGGGCCGTGACGCGGCTGTTTTGCAGCAATGTGGTGAGTATGCCAAGCAAACGGTCAAGCTTCATAGGTGACTCCAGACGGGTTGATAGAAGGAAACCACCAGGCAAAGCTGGTGGTTTGCTGTTGTTGAAAGCTATACGCTTTCAGCTTTTCTGCTCTTCCTGCTCCTTCATCTCTGAAAAGAGTATGGCCTCCCGCGGATCGTCCATCCAAAGGCGCTCCATATTGTAATACTTGCGCTCATCGGGAATGAACATATGCACCAGAATATTTGCAAAATCCAGCACGATCCATCTGCCTTCCGCATATCCTTCCCTGCGGCGCTGCACAAGGCCGATGCCGGGCGCTTTTTCTTCCACCTCTTCACACAGCGCCTTAACCTGTGGAACGGCACGTCCGCTGCAGATGATGAACCAATCCGCGATGATGGTCTTATCCTCCACATGGATGGCGATGATCTCCTGCGCTTTTTTGTTGTAGAGTACCTCACACAAGGCAAGAACCTGTTCTTTTACTTCCAAACGGATATCTCCTTTCTCTTGCTGCACCTGTTTGTAATCTCCATTATACCATAGAAGCGTAGCGGATATGGTATAATCCGCGCATGTGCGTTTGGCCGCAGGCCGAAAATCGTACGCGCAACAGAATTAGCCGGATCATGGCTGCTTTGCGGTCATGATCCCATCAGGGCTTTTCCATTTTCACTCAATTTTCTTCCAATCCGCCGCCGAGCGCGTGAAGCGCCGCAAGCGACTGTTCATCCACCGCCTGCCCGCGTGCACGTACATAAGCAATGCAATCCTCCAGACACGTCCGCATAGCTGCGTCAAGGTCCGTAAACGCAAGCGCGCGCAGCCTGTCCACCCCCGGAAAATTTCGGTTGGGTTCGAGCATATCCGCCACATAGATGAGTTTATCGAGCGTTGTGGCATCCTTACCGGACGTCGTATGCAGGCGGATCGCCCGGAGCACCGCTTCATCCGTCACGCCATACACCGTTCTTGCAAGGCGCTCACCCGCAGCCGCGTGGGTCAGCGCGCCACGATCAACGCCGCGCGCGCAATCGTGCAGCAGCGCCGCGAGCCGGGCCCGCTTCGCGTCCGCGCCATAGCGCGCGGCAAGCGCCACGGCCATGCGCACGACGCCCATTGTATGGCGGTATCTAGCAATATTCAACGCAGCACGGCATTTTTCCTGCATGCGCTTTAGCGTCTTGGGAAAATAAAGGCCTTCTTCGTAAATATATGCTTCCACATCGGGCGCGATCATGCCCTCAACCGGCAATGCGTCAAACACCCTGCCGCGCACTTTGGTGGAAGAAACAGGCGGAACGAAAAGATCCAAAAGCGCGATCCGCGCGCCATATTCCGCTTTCAAACGCTCTGCGGCTTCTTCATCAAGGTCGCTTTCTCCCTGCCGCTTGACGCCAGCAAATGAAACAAGCTTCATCAGTTCCGGCGCGCGGTGCCATGTGGAAAGATCACCGAGCATATCGCTGCCGATGATTACAACAAATTCATCACACAGATGCTGTTCCTTAAGTGCAAAGACCGTATCGATGGTATAGCTTTTGCCCTTACGGTGAAGCTCGATCTCAGAAACCTCTACGCCTTCTATCCCGGCTGCGGCAAGGCAGGCCATACGGTACCTGTGCTGCGCGCTGACATGCCCATCCACTTCCTTGTGCGGAGGGTCCGCTGCGGGGATCAGGAGCACCTTGGAAAGCCCCAGCGCGTCGCGCGCCCCCTGCGCCATCTGGATATGCCCCGTGTGTATGGGATTGAATGTCCCGCCCAATATGCCGATGCGCTCCGGGCATACCTGCATGTTTGCGGCTCCTTTTCCGGCCCCGGCCATTTCAAATGGCATAAAAAAGAAACGGATGCCGTTTTTCTTTACACATATTATACACCAAAATGATTGTTTGACGCATACAAATCCGTACTTGGGCAAGAATCAACGCAACACCCACCTATATAAAGGAGGCATGCACGTGGACAAGGAGCTTAGGCAATATTACAAACAGCGGCAGCACGGTGGACGCGGCACCGCCGCGAGAGTGGCAGACGGTGTCATACTGCGCGCCGTATTTGCCGCAGGGTGCTACCTGTGGTTCCGCCACAATGTGGCAAACGACCTGATCGTCATATTCCTCACCGCGCTGACGACGCTGCTGTTTCTTGCGGCGCTGCGGATTTACCGGCAGCTGTCGTTTGAAAAATTTGTTCTCAGGGAAAAGGAACGCCTGTCTGATGTCGTGCTGTGCGAGCGGCTGATGCTGCTGCCAAAGCAGGAGTTTCATACGCTCTGTAAGCGCATTGCAGCACTTTTGCCCGGCTTTGAGCATGCGCATTTTGTCAGCACCCAGCGCGCCGCGCAGCTTATGGAGGACGATATTTTAAGCGCATACCATGCAGCGCAAAAGGCTGGCGCCAGCGCGCTTGTCGTGTTCAGCCTTTCCGGCTGCAAGGATCAGGCCCGCGCGCTCATTGCGCGGCTTCCGATCCGCGTGGAGCTTGTAGAAACCTCCATGTTATTGCGCATGGCCCGTCAGCTTGAAGGCTACGCCGTGACCGATACGGATGTGGAAACGCACATCCGCAGCCTGATGGGCGCGCAGAGGGAACGGCGCGCGCGCATGCAGGCGGAGCCATTTGGCGCAAAGCACGCAAAGAAATACCTCATCTGTGCCATTGTGCTCACCCTCTCATCCTTCATCACCGGCTACGCGCTTTACTACCGTCTTTTGGCGGGCGTATGCCTCCTGCTTTCGGCAACATCCTACATTCTCAATCGCCCCGGCGCTGCACCGACAGCGGAGCACGCCCAATAAAAAATTTGCGCAGCCCGCTGCAAAATTCAGGTATGCGCAGCGCACACGCCGTACAAGATAATAGCGTGCCGGGGATGGTTCCCCTAGAAGCGAAAGGGAAAGGAGGGCGAAAGACAATGGCATACAACCAGAATAATAATCAGAACAATCAGAATCAGCAGAACGATCAGAAACAGCGTAACCAGCAGCAGCCGCAGAAGAACAATCAGGGCCAGCAGAAGCAAAAACTGCCCAACCAGAACCAGTATTAAACAGTCTTGTGTAAGCTGCAGGTAAGAGTAGGGTACGGTTTTCCGTGCCAAAGCACAACGTTAGGAGCAACTCCTCTTTCGTAATGATGTTACCCCGGTCTACCACGGCATCGCGGCACAAGCTGCCGCGATGCCTGACGGGAGGATGATGAACCATCCTCCCGCTTTTTTGTGCCGTACCGCCGTTCCACTCCGAAAAAGTGTTTTACTGCCGCGCTCCATGCCCGGCCTTCTTTTTCTAAAAAAATTCAAAAATATATCCTGCTTTTTCTGCGCGGGCAGGATTGCGCGCGTTGTGCAAAAACGGTATGATGAGGAATAATAGTATGTTCATTCCCCTGCATTCACTGAATTTATCAATTGAAGAAGGTTGGAAACGTTATGCCCATCAAAAATTTTGACGAGTTGGTCAGCCGTGTAAAAAGCAGTGGAAAACGTACCGTGGCGCTGGTGGAAGCACATGACGTGCACGCGTTGGAAGCGCTTGCACACGCAAAGGACATCGTTTCCGCCATTTTGGTCGGCAACCCGGAAAAAATCAGAGCGGCGCTGATAGAAGCGGGGCAGCGGCCCGACGCCTACGAAATTGTGGAGGTGCCCGAGGGCATGCACCCTTCCGTCTGCGCCGCGCGGCTCATCCATGAAAAGCGCGCGGATTTTCTGATGAAGGGCAAACTCATGACGGGCGACCTCTTAAAGGGTGTCCTTTCTCCCGAGGCAAATTTGAAAGACGGGGGATTGATGAGCCATGTTATGATGGTGGAAGTGCCCAATTACCACAAGCTTCTTTGCGTTACGGACGGCGGCATGTGCACCTACCCAGACCTTGAAAAGAAAAAACACATCGTTGAAAATGCGGTGCGCTTCTTCCACGGTCTTGGATATGAAAAGCCCAATGTCGCGGCGCTCTGCGCGATTGAGTCTGTCAACCCGAAAATGCAGGATACCGTAGACGCCGCTGCGCTTAAGGAAATGAG
>JAEYLA010000110.1 GCA_023461495.1 Bacillota bacterium
TTCCTGCGGGCAAACGCGCGCGTCACAAGGTCCGCATACGCGCCAAGATCGCTGGCGATCACGGCCATATCCCGGTAGCGGATTTGAGAGCGCGCGGCAGCGAGCACGGCGTCCGCAAGCGCCTCCACCTCGCTCGCGCGGTCCACCGCGCCGGTGAGGGAGACCGCCTCCGTCTCCCCCTTGTAAGGGTGCGCGGTATATACATACAGGGCTTGCTCCAGCCGAACAAGCGCCGGATGACGGTTGCCTGGGTGGCTGGGCAGCTCCTTCGTTTTTACGGCGCAGCCAAGCGAGTACGCGAGCGCGCTCAGCCGCTCATAGGCGCGCCGCTCCGGCAAAAACAAAGAGGCGTCCGCCGCGTGCTCGTCCGGGTCAAGGCAGAGCGTGATGGTGAGCGTTTTTGCGGCAAGCATGATGGAGGCGATGATTTCATACAACTGCTCGGTCAAGAGGTCGAACCCGTCGATATACACATCCGCCCCGCGCAGCATGGAGGACGGGATGCGGTCGATGAGCGCGCGCTGCGCACCCTCGCTGTCCAGATACTGTTCCTCCATATAGGCTTCCGTCGCGGCGTAGAGAATTGCGATATCCGAAAGCTTGTCCTTTAAGGCGTCGCCCGCTGGCAACTGCTCCGCGGCGGTTTTTAATAGCTCCGGCGCAATCAGGAACTGGCGGCACTTGGTGAACAGCGCGTCCATATGCGCGGCAAAGCCTGCCCGGTGCGCTACGGAAGAAAACGCCTTCAGCTGCGCGTGCTCCTTATGTACGGCGCGGCGCACCACCATACGCCGTCCCTGCGGGCTTAAGTGTTCGCGCGCATCGGCTGCGGCAACACGTTCCGCCAGCCGCTCGATGCTCAATACCTGTATGCCCAATAAGCCCCCAAGCTCCGATGCAAGCGCGCGCTCGGTCTCATAGGTGAACTGTTCGGGTACAAGAAGCACCGCGCGCTTTAGCTCCCGCTTCAACAGGGCAAGCTCGCGTTTGATCGCATGTGTTTTTCCCGCGCCTGCGCGGCCAAGAAGAAAACGGATCTGTGCGGGCAAAAAGGCTTCCCCCCCCTTTTTTTTACAGCAATTCCACTGATAAACCGAAAAGTTCAGCGAATTTTTTCGCCCACCGCGTTGTCGCTTTCCGTTGAGGCGTAGCGCTGCTACGCCTCACTCCGGCTCCTGGCGGTGGACGAAAATCTCCCGCTTCCTTTTTTGGGTTTATCAGTTCCATTGCTGTAGTGTAGCAAGAAACCATAGTGGCGACCTGTGGTCGCCCGTGGGCGGTCAGAGACCGCCTTTTTGCAGGGGGTTTACCCCTGCGCCCCACCCAAGGGACATGTCCTTTGGGAATCCCTTTTACCGGGAACTCCTAAAATAGACGTTTTTGGGATGGGTTCTTAGGGCCGTTACGGCCCTAAGCGGTGGGTTGGAGGCAGAGCCTCCAACGTTCTTGCCTTTTCTATCTCTGTGGCAGATAAAGGCCGCCACTACTTTTCTATTGCCCTCTTATCGGCTGCCAAGCGCGGCCTTGTGCAGCGGTGCATAGATCATGCGTCCGTCCGCATTGCGGCTTTCAAACAGAATAAGGCGGGTTGCGGTAAAGGCAACGCCTTCGTTCGCGTCCTGCAGCAGGGTAGCAAGCGCCGTCTGGTCTTCAATCTCCGGAAGCGCGCGCGCAAGCGTGATGTGCGGCGTCAGGCGCTTATGCCCGCCCGAAAGAGGGAAGCCGCGCGAAGCAAGCTCGGCGGTGAGCGTTTCGTGCAGGCGGTAAAGCTCCTGTAAGTCCCCTGTAAGCGAAACATAGCCAGTGCGGCTGTTGCCGTGCACAAAGCTGCCGTAGGAGGAAAGCCGCAGCAAAAAGGGCCGGATGCCGCGCACCGCTTCATCGCACGCGGCGGCGGCGCCCGTCAGGTCATTGCTTTCCCCGATAAAATGCATGGTGAGGTGAAAATTATCCTTCGGCACAAAACGTCCCCCATTTGCTAACGCGCGCAGCCGGTTCTGCGCAAGCATGAGCGCGCGTACGACATCGGGCGGAACGGGGATGGCAATAAACAAACGCATGATTAGACCTCCGTAAAGTGGGTAAGTATATTATAGCACATGAAAGGGCCGCCGCCGAAAGGAAGGGCAAAAGGGGAGATTTCTCTTGACAAAATGCTTCTGATGTGTTAAAAAATCTAGTGAGCAACATGCTCAAATTGTAACCGGCAGAGAGGAGTGATTGCCGTGAAAATCAAGAACATCAACAACCCCAAGCGCTTTTTTGAGGTACTCAACCAGTGCCATGGCCGCGTAGAGCTGATTACGTCCGAGGGCGACAGGCTCAACCTGAAGAGCACGCTGTGCCAGTATATCGCGCTTACGCAGATGTTCAAGGATGCCCGCATCGATGATGTGGAACTGATCGTCTCCGAACCCGAAGATTTTGCCAAGCTCCTGGAGTTCCTGGTACGCGGCTAAGGGTCGGACACCAAAGCGTCGGCTTGCGCCGACAACTTTATTTTAGAAAAGTTTTGCGGAGAGGTACCTCTCCGCTTTGTTTTATTACGGAAAGATAAAAAAACGGGCGGCAAAAGCGCCCGCATCTGGGGAGAACATATGCTTTATTTTGTGGTCGATGCATTTTCGGAGCACCTGTTTGGCGGAAACCCTGCGGGCGTATGCATTCTGGATGCGCCTGCCCCGCATGCGCGCATGCAGCAGATTGCCGCGGAAAACAATCTTTCGGAAACCGCGTTCTTGCTGCGGATGGAGGATCACTACAAGCTGCGGTGGTTTACGCCAAAGGCGGAGATCGACCTTTGCGGCCATGCGACGCTTGGGACGGCGTTTATCATCAAGAACTTTGTAGACAGGGAAGCCTCGCAGATGCGCTTTGCAACCAAAAGCGGCATGCTCTATGTGCACGTGCGCGGGGGAACCTATGTGCTGGATTTTCCGACCCGTATGCCCAAGACCATCCCAGTAACGGAGGAAATGGCGCAGGCCATCGGCGCAAAGCCTGTGGAGTCCCACCTTTCCCGCGACCTGATGCTGGTATTGGAGTCCGAGGAAGCGGTCAAAGCCCTTAAGCCTGATGCGCAGAAGCTGCTTGCGCTGGAACCGGGCCTGGGCGTGATTGTCACCGCAAAAGGCCGAACACATGATTTTGTTTCGCGCTGCTTCTTTCCAAAGATGGGGATATTGGAGGACCCCGTTACCGGCTCCGCGCACTGCAACCTCATCCCCTATTGGGCGGAACGGTTGGGAAAGACGGAGATGACGGCCGCGCAGCTTTCCGCGCGCGGCGGCGTCCTCTACTGCGCGCACAAAGGAAAACGCGTGGAGATTGGCGGCAAGGCGGTATTATATTTGCAGGGAGAGCTTACGGTATAGGCTGTTATTCGTAGCGCGGTGCGCACAGTACCAAAAAAGGATGGTGGGAAGATGGCGCCTGAAGACCGCAATAGGCTCAGGGAAAGCTTTTGGGAAAGAAATATCGGAGTGGAATTTTTTAATACACTGGAAATGGCCAAGGCGCATATCCTGTCGATGATACCTGCAGGATGTGCCGTCGGAATTGGGCATTCGGGCACACTTGAGAAGATGCATCTTACACAGGCTCTTTTGGGAAGGGGCAATGTGGTTTTTGACAAGGAGCTTGCAGCGGATAGGGAAGCAAGCAAGGCGCTCAAGAAAAAGGCGATGCTTGCGGACTGGTACCTAACCGGCTCGAATGCCGTATCCGTGGACGGCAGGATTGTAAATGTGGACCACAGCGGCAACCGTGTAGCGGCGATTTCATTTGGGCCTGACCGGGTTGTAATCGTCGTGGGAAAAAACAAAATTGTGGATACGGTTGACGAAGCGGTCAAGCGCGTCAAAAATATTGCCTGTCCGCTAAACGCAAAACGGGCGGGCTTTCATCCGCCGTGCGTCGCGCTGAACCGCTGCGTTGACTGTACATCAAAAGAGCGGGTATGCAATGTTCTTTCCATCGTGGAAGGGCAAGTGGACAGCAACCGGATCCAGTTGCTTGTTGTAGAGGAAGAATGCGGGTTTTAAATAATGGCGCAAAAGAGCTCACAGCTCCCGCAGCACAAGCTCGGTCTGCCCCTGATTGAGGCCGATTTCCACGCGCAGCACCTTCGGGTGGCCGCGGTAGCTTTTGCGCACCAGATCCCTGAGCGCCGTTCCGTGCTGATAGCCGTG
>JAEYLA010000111.1 GCA_023461495.1 Bacillota bacterium
CTGATGTTATATGCGCTCGACGCGGGCTGCAAAAAGATCGTCATGGGCATTGGCGGCTCGGCCACCACGGATGGCGGCGCAGGTATGGCACAGGCGCTTGGCGTACGCCTGCTTGATGCGGACGGAAGCGAGCTGAGCCGGGGCGGCGGCGCACTAGACCGGCTTGCAAGCATAGATGTTTCTAACATTGACCCAAGGATTGCGGCCTGCGAGATTACCGTAGCGACGGATGTATCGAACCCCCTGTATGGGGAAAGCGGATGCGCTGCCGTATATGGCCCGCAAAAGGGCTGTGATGCGGAGGATGTTGCGGCGCTTGATCGCAATATGCGCCATTATGCGCGTATATTGCAAGAACAGCTCGGCAAGGACGTCGCGCTGGTTCCCGGCGCGGGCGCGGCGGGCGGTTTGGGCGCGGGCTTGCTTGCTTTTTGCGGCGCGACACTTAAGAGCGGCGTTGATACGGTGCTGGATGCGGTGGCGTTTGAACGGCATGTGCTGGACGCCGATCTTGTGATTACCGGCGAGGGCCGTATCGATTTTCAGTCCGCGTTTGGCAAGTTGCCTGTAGGCGTAGCAAAACGCGCAAAAGCAGCGGCAAATGTGCCTGTGATCGCGGTGGTTGGAAGTATTGGGCAGGGTGCCGAGGCTGTTTATGAACATGGCATTGAAGCTATCATCAGCATCATCGATAAGCCCATGCCGCTTCAGGAAGCAATCGACGGCGCGCCGGCACTCCTTGCAAACGCCGCAGAGCGTCTGATACGGATTCTAAAGACGGGGCGGACGATCTTTTAAGCCCTCAAGCTTCTATACAAAAAGGAATCAATCCAATCATGAACGGGCAGCATAAACCGCTGCCCGTTTTTTGTAACCGGAGCGGTTACCGCATACAATAAGCGGAAAAGCCGTACTTTGCTATTGAATGCCTCGAATTGCAGTGGTAAACTCTAGGTTAGATGTTTCTAACTGAATGTAAAAAGATATGGGGAGGCGGACTGTGGAAACACAAAAGATCGATTATGCCAACTGGGTGCCCGTCAAGGTTCTTGTTGTTAGCGGGGGTATGGGCGGCGCGCTTGCGATGCTGCTGCTGTTGAGCTTGCTGCTGCCGGAAAGCGCTGTGCTGGTTGTCCTGCGGATGCTTCTGGCGGTTGCGGATGCATTGCTGCTGCTATTGTTTTTATATATGTGCTACGCAAGATGCGCGCTCTCTTACGAATGGGGAGGCGTCCAGGGCAAGATTTTGGATAACGTCCTCAAGTATTTAAACTGGGATGGAAACGGCGTTCTGCTGGACATCGGCTGCGGCAGCGGCGCGCTCACAATCAAGGCTGCGAAAAAACATCCAAATTCTCAGGCGATCGGTATGGATTACTGGGGCACTCCATGGGACTATGCAAAAAGCCAGTGCGAAACCAATGCGAGGCTCGAAGGCGTTGCAAATAGAGTGTCCTTCCAAAGAGGAGATGCTGCAAGGCTGGAGTTTCCGGATGCGCATTTTGACGCCGCGGTCAGCAACTTTGTATTTCATGAGGTCAGGAGCCAGCCGGATAAGTTTGCGCTGATCCGCGAAGCGTTGCGCGTACTCAAACCCGGCGCACCGTTCGCGTTTGAGGACATTTTCTTTTCGCCAAGGAGTTATCCTGATTTGGATAAGCTGCTGCAGGCACTTTCCAAAGAGGTGGCGGAACTGCATTTTGTTGATACGCGCAAAAACGATTTTGTACCCCTGTTGCTGCGCACGCCGATGGTGGCCGGGAACATGGGACTGATTTACGGGAAAAAATAAGAGAACAAAGAGGCGGCCCGCTGCAAGCGGGCCGTTCCTTTTGTATAATTGCAAATAAAATGGAGTTTTTATGATTGCGCGGTGCATTGCAGCGCGTTATCGATCACCGTATCCAGCACACGGTCGCGCTCTTTTTTCTCAAATACATCAACGCCCAAGAAATCACGGTATTCGTGGAGATTCAGGAAAATCACCTGTAAAGGCGCTATGATCTGCAGTGCGATCAGTTTGAGCACATCTTCGTTTTTGCTGTTTTGATAATGTTCGCGGATAATGGGAAGGAGTGTGCGTACCGTTGTGAGACTGCCCGTTTTCAATTCCGCGTGGATTGTCAGCGCGCCAAGCTCGTAATGATCAAACAGAAAATCCGTAATGGCCTTTACCAGGTTGCGTAACCGTTCTTCCGGCGTGTTCGCTTCTTTATTTTCAAACAGCGTGCCTGTCATCTGTTCGATGCACAGGGCTGCGGCTTTGTTGATGAGATTTTCCTTGGATTGATAATAGTAATTGATAAGCGCACTGTTGACGCCGGCTTTTTCGGCAATTTGCCGGTTTGTAACGGCGGATGTGCTTTTATGTTCCAAAAGCAACGCTATCGCCGCCTGCAAAATCCGCTCTTTTGCGTCCAGTTTCTGTTCTTTCATAATACCCCTCCTTTATCTTGTTTGTCTCTAGTTTAACCCGGATTAAACTTTTGGGCAACACGAATAGTCGAAAAGCGGAAGAAATATATTTTCAGGAATACTTGACAAAGGTTGTAAAATAAATATAATTAAAACGTAATTTAAACATGGTTAATTTTGTGGGGAAGAAACCATGGGAAAGGAGCGGTTTATGCAAAAACAAATTGTTCAGAAAGGAACTATCATGGCAAGCATTTGCTTATTTCCGGCTGTTATTGGGGCAGAGTTGTCCCAGATGCGGCATGTTGCAATAACACACAAATACGAAGTAGAGGATACAGGTAAACTCCTATGTTTTATGAAGAATATCCGGGGGTGGCATTCTTGCAGCCCACCGATGAATTGGATGCCTACTGCCAGTCGGAAGGCTTGGATGCACTCCATGTGCGCAGCGCAGTAGAACAGGAACGGAAACGGAAACGGAAAATGTTCGGGCGCGGCGCACGCAACCTGCGCGGGGAAGAAGCGCAATGCCCCCTGCATGAATACGCAGTGGAAGCGCAGAGCATACGCGAAAAGCATTAGTGCTTCTAATGGGCCGCTTTCTATGATTTTGATAAAGACCCGGTTCCGGGTCTTTTTTGCTGCCTCGGCGTAAAATAAATAGAGGGTTCTATAAGAAAAATGAATGTGCGGTGCGTTCAACCCTTTCCACAAGTGTTATAATATAGAAGGAAGCATCCCGTGAAATCCCCTTGGGCTTTCGGGGATTTCAATAGATATGTCAACGCCTGCGGCTTTGACTAGCTTGCATCAAAGGAAAGGGGTAAGTTTTATGAAACAGGAACAATGCAGCCGGATGCGTACAGGCAAGGGGTTTATTGCCGCACTGGACCAAAGCGGCGGAAGTACCCCGAAAGCGCTGCTGCAGTATGGGATCGACAAAGACCGGTATCACAGCGATGAAGAAATGTTTGCACTGATGCATGAAATGCGCACGCGCATGATCAAAAGTCCTGCGTTTTCTTCGGACGATATTCTCGGTGCAATCTTATTTGAGAACACCATGGACCGCAACATAGACGGCCTCTTTACAGCGGATTTTCTCTGGGAGAAAAAAGGTATTGTTCCTTTCCTGAAAGTGGACAAAGGGCTTGCCCCCCTAGAGGACGGGGTACAGATGATGCTGCCCATTGACGGGTTGGAGACGCTGTTGAAGCGGGCGGTGGAACGGAACATCTTCGGCACAAAAATGCGCTCCGTGATCAAGGAGGCAAATGAAAAAGGCATCAAGGCAATCGTAGAACAGCAGTTTACTCTGGGCAAGCAGATTTTCGGCCACGGACTCGTGCCCATTCTTGAGCCGGAAGTGGACATCAAAAGCCCGGATAAGGAAGCGTCTGAGCGCCTGTTGAAAGAAGAGATCAAGCGGCAGCTGAACCTGCTTGCTGATGATGTAAATGTAATGTTCAAGCTTTCCATCCCCACGCAGGATGATTTCTATAAGGAGTTGATGGACGATCCGCACGTAGTCCGTGTTGTGGCGCTTTCCGGCGGGTACACGCGGCATGAGGCAAACGAAAAACTCGCGCGCAACCACGGGCTGATCGCAAGCTTCTCCCGCGCGCTTGCGGAAGGGCTGACGGCGCAGCAGACAGATGCGGAATTCGACGCATTGCTCAAAGCATCCATACGCGCGATCTATGAGGCGTCCATTACCTGAGAGCAAAAAAGCAGAGAAAAGCCCGGCATCATGCCGGGCTTAGAGTGTCGACAAACCCTCCTAGGGGGTGTGGGGGATTCGCAAATCCCCCACTTTCAATCCGATTTGACGACATGTGCGTCAAATCGGGGGGGGGAAATGCCGCCATTAGCGGCATTTTAACCCGCAGAAGACCCATCGATAAAGTCCGCAGGACTTTATCGATGGCCTGAGCCCGGCATCATGCCGGGCTTTTCGTATAAGCTATATCCGTATTTGCCGAATAATTGCGTAACCTAAATAATCGGCAACGCGCATCGCCTGATCGTATACTATATCGTATTGCTGCGTGCTTTCCTCATATTGGCGGGAAAAGATCATAACGGCTTCTTGTTCGACAAGGGAGAGAAGATCATAAAGCAATACCTGCAGCTCCGCTTTATCGATATTGCTGTTGGAGTTTCCCAGAATTTCCACAACCTCGTCAAGCTGCTGATAGAGCCGCTGGTGCAGGGCAGTTGCCGTTTCTATATCTCCCTTAGCGAGTGCGTCACTCATGGCGATTAACGTGTAATAATGCTCTGAGAGCACCCGTTCCAGCCGGTTCGCAACCGCATCCCCGTAGAGCGAGCGGAACACGTTTGCAATATTGCTTGCGTTTTTAAGCAGGCGGCGCTCCAGAGATGGAAGATGCTCCAAATCGAACAGCCTGCTGACAAAGATGGTCCATGTCCAGTGGGCGTAATCGGACCAATACCTGCGCAGCACATTGGAAAGTTCCACCTGATTCAGCAAGAAACCGACGTTGTCGTTTGGCGCTCCCATACACAAGGCTCCTTCCGGATTGATGCGTGTTTGATTCAGTTTATGTTTGCCCCGGGAGGATAGCACTGTCGTTTCTTCAAAGGAAAACGCATAAGCTTCTATGGTACGGCATGCTTTTATGCGCATGCGATTTTCGCCCTTGGGCGAGAGCACATGCGCGGATGATCCAATATCCGTTGGGCTCCTATGGTATAATAGACGGAATGTACGGTTGGTTTTTTGCAGATGTGCGCAAAATGACAGGGTACTCCGGCCCCGGCCTAAGTAGGAGAAAGGAAGACGCCTTTGACAAACCTGCTGTTGAAGTTGTTTGTAAAAAAAAGATCCGCGGACACCGCTATACAGGAGCGCGAGCGCTACGGCAATTTCGCAAGCGTGGTGGGCGTGGTGTCTAATTTTGTGCTGTTTTTGATGAAAATCGCCGTCGGCGTTGCCGCGCAGAGCGTCTCCATCATTGCGGACGCGGTCAACAGCCTTTCGGATTCCGCATCCTCGGTGATTACGCTTTGGGGATTTCTCGCTTCCCGCAAGCCTGCGGATGCGGATCATCCCTACGGTCATGCGCGCATGGAGTATATTTCAGGCCTTGTCGTGTCGGTGTTCATCCTGTTCTTCGGGCTGCAGCTATTGCAAAGCTCCGTTCAAAAAATTCTCCATCCGGCGCCCGCAAAGGTGGATTTGATCACGCTGATTGTGCTTCTTATCTCCATTCTCATCAAGGTGTGGCAGTGCCTGTTTTACCGCAGGATCGGCAAGATCATGGACTCCATGACGCTCATTGCAACCTCTATGGACAGCCGGAACGATATCCTTTCTTCTTTCGCGGTACTGCTTGCCATGCTCATTACCAAGCTGACGGGATTTGATTTGGACGGGTACATGGGTGCTGCCGTGGCGGTGTTGATTTTTATCAGCGGCATCGGCATGGTGAAAAATGCAGGCAGCCTTCTTCTTGGAACAGCTCCTACAAAAGAACTGGTGGACAGCATTTATAAAAAAATACTCAGCTATGAGCATATCATCGGCCTGCATGATTTGACCGTGCACAGCTACGGGCATAGCAAACGTTTTGCATCGGTTCACTGCGAGGTTCCCGCCGAGCAGGATATCATGCTCAGCCACGATATCGTCGACAATATTGAGCGGGATTTTTTAAGAGAGTATGGCATCCAGCTTGTGATCCATCTGGACCCGGTGGTCACAAACGACGCCCGGACCAACGCCCTTAAGGAGCAGGTGGAAGGATTGCTCCGCGCGTTTCCTATAGAAGTCAGCATGCATGATTTCCGTGTGGTGTGGGGCATCAGCCACACGAACCTGATCTTTGACGTCGTTGCGCCCTTTGACGCGGCGTGGAGCGATGCTAAGATTATTGCGCATATTGCAGAAGACATCCGCAAACTGGATGCGGCATACAATGCCGTCGTCACGGTAGACCACAGCTACATCCCCAAAGCAGAAGAATGAGGAGCGGTTCCTCGGGCATGCATCCGCAGTAGAAAGCCCGCAGGAAAATCCTGCGGGCTTGAGAGTGTCGACAAACCCTCCTGGGGGGTGTGGGGGATTCGCAAATCCCCCACTTTCAATCCGATTTGACGACATGTGCGTCAAATCGGGGGAAAAAATGCCGCCATTAGCGGCATTTTAACCCGCA
>JAEYLA010000112.1 GCA_023461495.1 Bacillota bacterium
TTGCGCCGCTGTTTTTGAGCACCTTGTCCGGGTGGATAAAGCCTGTTACGGCAAGGCCGTACTTCGGCTCGTCATCCAGTATGCTGTGCCCTCCGGTGATGATGGCCCCCGCTTCATACGCCTTTTCATACCCCCCGCGCAGCAGCCGGTGTACGGCGTCCTTTGGCATGTCCTCCGGGATACAGAGGATATTGAGCGCGAGCTTTGGTTCCGCGCCCATGGCGTAAATATCAGAAAGCGCGTTTGTCGCGGCGATCTGGCCGAAGAGATACGGGTCATCCTCAATGGGCGGGAAAAAATCCACGGTCTGCACGATGGCGAGCGTATCGCTCACCTTGTAAACGGACGCGTCATCGCTTTTGTCAAAACCGACAAGCAGGTTCGGATCATGGTGCACCTGTATGCCCTCAAGCAATTGGGAAAGCACGCCCGCGCCCACCTTCGCGCCGCAGCCCGCGCATTTTGCAAGCTTTGTAAGTTTGATGTCCTGTTCCATAGGTTCTCCTTTACCGTAACCCGATTGCCTTGAGCGGCGTCAGGCGGAGGATCGCTTCGAGTACGCCGCCGCCGATTGCAAGCGCCTTATCCGAAACTGTGTCGCAATGCTCCACCTTGCCCCGCGGGTCCACGTCCCCGCTTTTCATGCCCGCATGCACCGGCGTGCCGTCCGGCAGTATGCCGCGCAGTACGCCCGCAATCTGGGAAGTCACCGGCATGTCTCCGACATACCCCACGGTATCGCCCATAGCGACCAGCGCGCCGATTTCTTTCTTCTGCCTAAATACGCCGTCCCTTGGCGCGCGCAGGATACGCTCCACCGTATAGCCGCCGATATTCCCCGGCGCGCCGGTATCCGGCAACGCGGAACCCGTGAGCAGTACGCGCCCGAGCGTATGACCGCGCTGTGTTTCCACAACCGCGTGGCAGTCCTCCCCCGCCGTAAAGCCTGGCCCCACGCCGATCACAACCGGCGCGGCCGCGCGCGAGGTACCAAAGTTGCGCTTTGCCAAAATCGCATCCACCACAGCATCCGGCTGCAGCTCCCGGATGCAGGCGGCATCCGGGTCAACAAGTATCGCAATACGCCTGCAATGCATAATGAACCGTGCCGAGCGGCCATCCTTTGCAAGCTCCGCTGTCACATCCTCCACAACAGCCTGTCCTTCCGTCACGGCACGGGAAAAACTCACCGACCTGCGTATAGCGGTGGGATGGGCAATGTCCGTCATCGCAACGTCCATCCTTGCATGAAACAGCCGGAGCGCGATTCCGGTGGCAATATCGCCTGCGCCCCTTATGACAACGAGCATGGTGCTCCTTCCGTATGCAGCGCGCCTGCAGCAACTGGGCAGGCAAGATATCTTGCCGCATCCCTTGCCGCATCCCATTGCGCGCCTGTTTCTACTTTATTCATGTAAACAATGTCGTGCAGCGCTTCTATGCGCGCCACATTTGCCGCGTCCAGCGGCGTCACGGTATGGTAAAGCCCCACATTGAGGAGCTTTGCGTACAGTTCCGGCCGGTGCGCCGCCGTAATAACGGTCTTTCCTATGCCGTCAATCCCCATCACCAATATGGTCTTGTTTGCTTCCCTGGGAATCACGGGTTCGTTTTGTGCGTGCGCTTTTAATGGCCTGCTCTTGGAGCCATCCGCCTCGCACAGCACATAATCGGCCTGGCGCATCAGCATGGGGATGTCTGAAAGCGTCAGCGTCAGCTTTCCTTCCGGCGTTTTGTTGCCTACGCAAATCAGGCTTTGCGCCTGCAGCGCGTAAGCAATCTCCCGCTCCATTGGAGAAAGCAGCGGAATCCCCTGCGGCGGGAGCATTTTTGCGGTGGCGCAGATGATCACGCTGCCCGTTCCCAAAAGCTCCGCGGCAAGACGCAGCATCAGCGTGGTTTTTCCTCCGCCGCCGATGATTGCCGTGACCCCGCGCGCAATCCCCAAAATTTCCGAAAATCCCACCGGTTCCTCCCATGCGTTGTTCTCATTTCAGAATAGCACCCACAAATCCTGCTTGTCAATCTGACCGGATCCGTATTAAAATCTACAGTATGAACAAGCAAAAACAGATGCGTCCCGTACTTTCCGTGCGGCTGTACACGGATGAAAAATGCTTCGGCCCCGGCATTGCGGAGCTTCTTTCTCGCGTCCGGGATATGCACTCGCTGCGCTCCGCCGCCATCTCCATGAACATGGCATACTCCAAAGCGTGGAAAATTGTAAAAGAGAGTGAGGACGCGCTTGGCTTCAAGCTGCTTTCGAGCACCACCGGCGGCCAGCACGGCGGCGGCGCGGTGCTCACGGAAGAAGGCAGCGCGCTACTGAACGCATACAGGCAATATGTTCTGGATGTGAAGACGGCGGCCCAAAAGCTCTTTGACGAGCGGTTTGGCACGCAAGAGGCGGACACCGGGCATGAATCGATATAATCGCCTGTCTATCGACCCTGCGTTTCGCGGCTGTATCCTTATTACACAGCGCGGAGAAACGCTTTTTTCATACGCTTCGGGTGATGCCGACCTTGCAAACGGGCGTCCCAACACGCTGGATACAAAGTTTCCCACCGCATCCGCAGGGAAAGTATTCGTTGCGACGGCCGTCCTCCAGCTTCTTGAACAAGGCAGGCTGCAGGTAGCGGATACGCTTGGTCAGCTATTGCCCTTTCCGCTTCATTGCGTTGACCCTGCAATCACAATCGGGCAGCTCTTGACCCACACCTCCGGGATACCGGATTATTTTGATGAATCGGTCATGGAGGACTACAGCGCGCTTTGGAAGGACATCCCGAATTATAGCATTCGTTCCTCCAAGGATCTTTTGCCACTCTTTTGGGACAAGCCGATGTCGTATGCCCCCGGAGAACGCTTCCAATACAACAACGCAGGTTACGTCATGCTGGGGCTGGTCATAGAAGCGATCGCTCGCATGCCGTTTGATGCGTTCCTGTCCGAGGCTGTATTCCGTCCGGCAGGCATGTGCGATACCGGGTATTACGAATTGGACCGGCTTCCAAAGAACTGCGCCAACGCCTACCTGTTTGATGAAGCGACAGGCGAATTCTATACCAACATCTACAGTGTGGATGCAAAAGGCACGGGCGCCGGAGGCGCGTTTACAACCGTGACGGATATCAGCCGCTTTTGGAACACGCTTTTTCGCGGAACGCTGCTGCGTCCGGATACCGTAACGCATATGATAACGCCGCAGGTTTCAGCGCATACAAGCCGGTATGGATATGGGGTCTGGCTGTATAAAGATACCCGCGTCCCCTACATTCAGGGATCCGACCCGGGCGTGAGCTTCTTCTCCTCCTATGATCCTGCCGCATCTCTTTGCATGACGTTGGTCAGCAATTATGCAGATCACGTATGGAAATTGCATAGAAGGATCCTCGAACAACTGGGATAAACGTCAGGGCGGCAATTGCCGCCCTTATTATATGTTGATCATGATATGCCGTAGTTGTTTTCTTTGTTTGCCCAATCAAGCGTCCGGATGGAGTACGTTTTGTATCCGCCGCTGACAAACGGGTCGCTCTGTGCGGCAGCGTGCGCCTCCTCCAGGGAACCTGCCCGGAGGAGCACCATACCGCCCGGATAATCCGTGAACGGACCGCAAACCACAAGCCTGCCCGCTTCATCAAGCGCCTTCAGGTGCGCCACATGCTGCGCTACCGCCTCAACGGTCAACGGCTTGCCGTTTTCGAGCAGGATCAGGTACAGGCGTTGTTTCGGCATACCGATTATGCCTTTGCCGCCGCAAGCCGCTGCTTCATGGTTTTTTCCACGGCGTTTAAAATATTTTCATATCCCGTGCACCGGCAAAGATGCCCGGCAAGCAGCTTTCTGAGCTCCTCACGCGTGTACTCGTGGCCGGACTCTAAAAGCTCCACAGCCGTCATGATAAAGCCGGGCGTACAGAAGCCGCACTGGACGGCGCCTTCTTCAATAAACGCCTGCTGGATATCCGCAAGTTCGCCGTTGGGGCCTAACAGGCTCTCCAGCGTGCGGATGCTCTTGCCTTCCGCCCAGACCGCGAGGTAAATGCAGGAATTGAAGCACTCGCCGTCGACGATGACGTTGCAAGCGCCGCACTCGCCGACCTCGCAGCCCTTTTTCACGCTGGTCAGCCGGTATTCATTGCGCAGCATATCCGTGAGCGAAGCGCGCATATCCACATAATTGGCCACTTCTTTGCCGTTTATGGTACAGCGCACCAATTGCATCTGTTTCATAGCGTACCTCCCGCAAGCTCAATGGCGCGGATAAACGCGCGCTTGGTCAATTCCTCTACCAGTTGCAGGCGCAGCTCCTTGCTGGCGCGCCAGCTCGTGCGCGGGTTGACGTCAAGAAGCGACGCGGTTCCGGCGGCCTCCACGGTTTCCATGGAGACGGGTTTTCCGTTTGCAGCGGCTTCCGCGCTTGGCGCGCGCATGGGCACGGGGCCCGCGACGCCGAACGCGACGCGCATGCGCTCCACCGTCTTTTTATCCTCCGACAGGCGCACGTTCACGGAACAGCCCAGGGTGGCAATATCCATAGCGTTGCGCATGGCATACTTGATATAGTTCCCCTTGCAGCTTTCATAGCTTTCCCTGGGGATGCGGATGGCCGTCAGCAGCTCCGCAGGCTGCAAGGCCACCTTGCCCGCCTTTACATAAAACTCCTGAATAGGAAGCTGCCGCACACCTTCGGGGCCGGTCAGTTCCATAACGGCGTCCCAGGCGACGAGCGTCGCGCCCGAATCCGCGCTTGTCACGCCGTTGCAGGTGTTGCCGCCGATGGTGCCGATGTTCCTTACCTGCGGGCCGCCCACCTCATTGACCGCTTCACCAAGAACATTGATGTATTTCTGGATCAGCGGATGCTTGGTAACGTGCGTAAAGCTCGTCATCGGGAGGATGCGGAGCGTGCCGTCCTCTTCCATCGTCACGCCGCGCAGCTCATCAAGCTTCTGGATGCTCACAAGCGTTGCGCCCGCCAAGCGCCCTTCGCGGATCTGTACCAGCACGTCGCTTCCACCCGCGATGATCTTTGCCTCAGGATGCTGTTGGAGCAGTTCAATGGCATGAGGTACGGAAGTCGCCTCATATAATGCTTCGATATCGTACATACTGTTTAGCTCCGTCCTTCCTTGCGCGAAATAAGGCCCGCCTGCTGAAATGCAGGGAAGAGCACGTGCGGGGTAAGCGGGATTTTGTTCACGGAAACACCGGTCGCGTTGAGTACGGCATTGCGGATCGCGGGCGCGCCCGAAACCGTGGGCGGTTCGCCCAGCGCTTTCGTGCCATACGCGCTTGTCGGCTCATAGTTTTCCACAAACTGCGCCTCCAGATGCGGATGGTCCATGAACGTGGACAATTTATAATCGAGGAGATTGTCATTGAGCGGCTTTCCGGTCTTTTCGTCAAAGAGCATCTGTTCGCCAAGCCCGAAGCCGATGGCCATGCTCATGCCGCCGTGTACCTGTGCCTCCGCAAGCTGGGGATTGATGAGCTTTCCGCAGTCATGCACGTTAACCATATCCAGAAGCTTTACCTTGCCCAGAGGAATATCCACCTCCACCTCCGCGAAGGTGCATCCAAAGCTGTAGGCATTGGTCTTGCACTGGTAGGTGCTCTCCGCCGTCAGATGCTCGGAGTGTACCGTGCTGTAAAGCACTTCCGTCGCAAGCTCGCCCAGGGGGGCGATCACCTTGTTGTTGTTGGACTTGTGCACAATATTGCCGTCCACAATATCAAGGTCAAGGATCTGGAAACGGTAGAGTTCATGCGCGTGACCAAGGATTTTCTGTTTGAGCATCTCAGCCGTCTGCCGGACGGCCATGCCGCCCACATAGGTCTGGCGGGACGCATAAGCGCCCGTTCCGAACGGGGTAATATCCGTATCTTGCGTGCTCACCACATGCACATCCTGAAACGGGATGCCCAACGTCTCGGACGTCATCTGCGCAAACGCGGTATCAGCTCCCTGGCCGATTTCGGTTTCCGCAAGCTGTATCTGCACAGAGCCATCCTGATTGAGTACCATGCGGCAGGAGGATACTTCAAGGGAAATCGGCCATACGGCGGTGTTGTACCAGAAGATGGACATGCCTACGCCGCGGCGGATGGGCCCCGTCTGGTTTTCATAGAGCTTACGCTTTTCTTCCCACTTGATATACGCTTTGCCCTTTTCCATACACTGGTTAAAGCTGTCAAAATAGTTGACGTTCTTGGAGAAGGGATCGCAATACCCAACGGGCATCATGTTGAGTTTGCGAAACGCCATCGGCTCCATGTTGATGGTTTTCGCAATATCGTCCGTGTGGCTTTCCACCGCGAACATGGATTGCGGGATGCCGTAACCGCGCATGGCGCCCGCCGTAGGCAGGTTGGTGAATATTGTGTAGCCCTCCACCTTTTTCGCCTTTTCATCGTTATAAAGCTGCTTGAAGCCGGACATCGCCTTAGAGCATATGCTGTGCCCGTGCGATGCGTACGCACCCTGGTTGGAGAAATACTGCGCGCCGCGCGCAACAATCCTGCCGTTCGGACGGACATAGGTGGTCAGGTGGATTTTCATTGCATGGCGCACACGGGTAGCAAAGAACGTCTCTTCGCGCGTAAGCTCCAGCTTTACAAGCCTGCCGCCCACCTGCTGTGACAAATAAGCGTTGAGGGGTTCATACAGAACATCCTGCTTGTTGCCGAAGCCGCCACCAAGGTAGGGCTTTATGACGCGCACGCTGCCCCAGGGGATTCCCAGCGCCTGGCCGATCACGCGCCGCGTAATATGCGGAATCTGCGTGGAGGAGACGACCGTCATCTTGCTGCCTTCCATATAGGCATAGGAAATCGGCGGCTCAATGTGGCAGTGCTGGACAATGGGCGTCTCATACCAGCCTTCTACTTTAATAAGCCCTTCTTCCTTTATGGCCTCTTCAAAGTTTCCCTCTTCCGAGCCGGTGTGGGCAAGGATGTTGTTCGGGTACGCCGCATGCAGCTGCAGCACGCCGTCCTTCATCGATTCAAGGGGATCAATCACCACCGGGTATTCCTCATACTCGACCTTGATGGCTTTGAGCGCGCGGGAAGCGGCGACCTCATCCTCCGCAACGACGGCGGCAATGTTATCCCCATACAGGCGCACGCGCTTGTTCAAGAGCAGCATATCCGCAACGTCCTGATGGGACGGGTCGGTTGACCATGGATGCCCCGCCACGGGAAACGGACGCTCGGGTACGTCGAAGCAGGTGATGAGTTTCACAACACCGGGCACCTTGAGCGCTTCGCTGATGTCCATCTTCGTAACAAGACCGTTGGCGATTTTGGAATGAAGCACCTTTGCAATCAGCGCATTCTTTTCCACAAGATCGTCGGTGTATTTTGCCCTGCCGGTTACCTTATCAAATGCGTCTATGCGCGGAACGCTTTTTCCTACGCTCATACGCCAACCCTCCAAGCTAACAGATTTTTTTTGCCGCTTACTTTTTTTGATTATAACATTCTTTATAGCAAAAGCCTAGTAACCACGCTATCCTATTTTATATATAACGCGCGCGTATAGCACGTAACATCCCGGACTATTATATGCGCCAAAGATTTGATTTGCAGGCAAAAACGCGGGTATACTGAAGATAAGAATTCGCAAAGGAGGCCGCCCATGGAAGAACCAACGCTCCGTATCGGCTGTATACTCATGGCTGCGGGGAATTCGCGCCGGTTTGGCAGCAACAAGCTTTCTGTTACGTTTGACGGGCTGACGATGGCGGAACATGCGCTTAATGTCATCCCTTCCGAAATTTTCTCAAGCATCGTCGTTGTGACCCAGTACCCGGAAATCGCTGAAATGGCAAGAGGCCGGGGATTCGTAGTAAAAATCAACCAGGAACCGGAAAGGGGGCTTTCCAACACCATCCGCATCGGGATCGAGGCACTTTTGGATATGGATGCGCTGCTGTTTCTGGTAGCGGACCAGCCCATGCTGCGCCAGGAAACCATTCAGAATGTGGTTGTGCTGTACCGCGCGCATCCGGACCGCATCGTCATCGCAGGGCACGAAGGCAGGCGCGGCAACCCCTGCATTTTCCCGCGGGAATTCAACGAGGAACTGCTTGCGCTTACCGGTGACATGGGCGGCGTTGTCGTCATCAAGGCACACGAAGACCGTATTTTGTGCTACCATGTCGAGGATGTGCGGGAACTGATCGATATCGATACGGAGCACACGCTTTCCGAACTGATGCGCACGCCATGACCAATGGACATGCGCGGCGTCTCATAAATAATGTGGCAGAAAGCCCCCTGGGGGGCTTTCTGTTTTATTTCTTTTTGCTGTACGCCGTGTCTTCGAGCGGAAGTTTGGTGCGGAAGATGCCGTCCCGGTTGTAGTAGGCAAGCTGTACGGCAGGCGGCGTGGGGATGGAGCAGATTTCACCGATGCCCTTTGCGCCGTGGGCAAGCTTCCCATCGCCCTTTTCAATAATCTCCGAAACGATCTTGGGCACCTTATCGGCCTTGAACAGGCCAAGCGTACCGAACTTCGCGGTGGGTTTGCCGTTATTGAGCGGGAAATCCTCCGTCAGCGCATACCCCAGGCTCATCACAACGCCGCCCTCTATCTGCCCTTCCACCGTAACGGGATTGATGGCCCGCCCAACGTCGTGCGCTGCGACCACGCGGGAAAGTAAGCCGTTTTCATCCAGCTCCACAAAGTGCGTCGCATAGCCGTAGGCAATATGGCTCACGGGATTGTCCTTCTGTTCCCCGATCTTATCGGTAACGCCGGTATACTCCCCGTAGAAGGAGCGGCCTTCAAGCGCTTCGAGCGAGCCCTCCTCCTCCATCGCTTCTTTGAGCGCGCGTGCGGCGCGCACCACGGCCTCGCCTGTAAACAAGGTCTGGCGGGAGGCGGTCGTGTTTCCAGAATTTGGGGCAAGTGCGGTGTCCGGCGCTTCATACGTCACGCGGTCGGGCGTCAGACCCGTGGTTTCACAGAACATCTGCACCTGAATGGTGCCCATGCCCTGGCCGATACAGGCGGCGCTACTATGCAGACGCGCCTTGCCGCCTTTCACCTCAATGCGGCTGCGGCCCGTATCCGGGATACCAACGCCCAGACCGCTGTTCTTCATCGCACAGGCGATACCGGCCTTGGGGTTCGCTTCATAATACGGCCGTATGGCGTCGAGCGTTTCAACCAATGCCGTGGTCTCATCCGCAATCTGGCCGTTGGGCAGCACCTGCCCGGGACGGATGGCGTTGCGGTAGCGTATTTCAAACGGAGAAATTCCAACAAGCTCCGCAAGCTGGTTGAGGTTGCATTCCGTTGCAAAGCAGCTCTGCGTCACGCCAAAACCGCGGAACGCGCCGCCCGGCGGGTTGTTGGTGTACATGGCGCGGCCTAAGATATCCACCACCTGATAGTTGTAGGGCCCCGCCGCGTGCGTGCAGGCGCGCTGCAGCACGGGGCCGCCCAGGGAGGCGTATGCGCCGGTATCGGAAATAAGCACCGCCTTCATGGCGGTCAAACATCCATTTTCATCGCAGGCGGTGGTAAAGTCCATTTCCATCGCGTGGCGCTTGGGATGAACCAGGATGCTTTCCTGCCGCTTAAGCTTGACCTTGACGGGCCGCCCGGTGTGGTAGCACAGCAGCGCCGCATGATGCTGCACGCTCATATCTTCCTTGCCGCCAAAGCCGCCGCCCACCATGGCTGCGGTAACGCGCACCTTTTCGTGTGGGATATTGAGCATATCCGCGCACTCATGCTGGGTCTGGTAAATCCCCTGATCCGCACTGATGATGCGCAAGCCGTCCCCTTCCGGGTAGGCAACCGCGCATTCCGGCTCCAAAAACGCATGCTCGGTAAAGGGCACGCTGTAGTGGTTGGTCACCACATATTTGCTGTTTTTGATGGTCCCGTCCGCGTCGCCTCGCGCAAGCTTCTGTTCAAACAGAAGGTTGCCGCCTTCATGGACAAGGGGCGCGTCCTCTTCCATGGCGCGCTGCGCCGTAAGTACGGGCTCCAGCTCCTCATAGTCCACTTTGATCAGTGCAAGCGCCGCCTCGAGCGTTTCCCGGTCTTCCGCCGCGACAAGCGCCACGGCATCTCCAAGGTAATGGGTAAGCCCACCCACCGGGGTGAGCACATCCCAATCCTTCCTGATATGGCCGATCTTGCTTTCGCCCGGGATATCGGCTGCGGTCAGCACGGCATGCACTTTATCAAGCGCCTTTGCGGCTTCCGTACGGATTGCGAGCACCTTTGCCCGCGGATACGCACTGCGCTTTGCGGCGCCGTAGAGCATGCCTTCCATATAAACATCGTCCGCATAGATGGCGGTGCCAAGCGCCTTGTCTTTTGCATCCACGCGGTGCATGCTTTCCCCCGCATGGCCCGTAAACGTGCGCCCGGGGATCTCCGCCTCCGTGCGGAACAGCTCCGCCGCAAGAAGTATGGCGTCCTCTATCTTTTTATAGCCGGTGCAGCGGCAGATGTTGTTCTTGATCGCTTCTTTGACCTGTGCGCAGGAGGGCGTGAGCGTCGTATCAAGCAGCCCTTTTGCGCTGATCACCATTCCGGGCGTACAAAACCCGCATTGTACGGCGCCAGCCTCGGAAAACGCATAGGCATAGACCTCCCGTTCACGCGGGGTGAGCCCCTCCACTGTAATAATGTTTTTGCCGTCAAGCTTATCAGTCTTGAGCACGCACGCCTTTTGCGCTTTTCCTTCCACAAGCACCATGCAGGTGCCGCACGCGCCTTCCGTACATCCGTCCTTGACGGAAGTCAATCCAAGGTCGTCGCGCAGATAATAAATCAGCCGCTTAGACGCATCCACTGTGTGCATTACGCCATTTATAAAAAAAGCGGACATCTCTGTTTCCTCCCTCAAGGGTTTTCGTTCTATTCATAATTCTGTCTATCATTGTGTTTTTAAGACGTCATTTAATTCTCTTGTATCTTACGCAAGATCAGAAAGCCAAACTCCAGTGTTCCTGTAAAGCATGCCACATTTGAAAATACGCTATGCAGAAGCGTTTTGTATGATGTGCGCTTATTATTTCATAGTTTTTTCTTGGGCGCAAGAGACGCGCCGCCCGCCATTCTGCGGCAAAAAAACGCGCCCGATCCGAAAACCCGAACATTAATATTACTTATAGCAATATCTTTTAGTGTTTCTGTTTTTTCAAAAAACATAGCCGATTGATCGGATTTATGTTACAATTCCAAATATCGCGGTGCATCCATTGTACGTATTCTTCCGTTTTCCATAGGGGAGATAACGGACGCTATATTCGTGAAATCGTGGCATTAAAATTTTTTTGTTGCCAAAAAAAAATTATGGAAATTTGCAATACCGTATGATACACTGAAGCAAACATTCGGGAGGCCCGACGCCTCAACGTCCTTTCAGATATCTTCGGTACAAGCTATGTTGGTTCAGCGGGAAACGCGGATTTTAGTAACGTGTTGCCCTGAATAATATTTCTTGAAGGAGAAAGAGAAATGAAGAACCACGTCAAAACCATGGCCCTTGTCCTGTCTCTTCTGATGGTGTTCGCAGTGCTTGCCGGTTGCGCTCCCAGTACCCCCGCGCCCCAGGCGACGGAAGCCCCCGCGGCTGCAACGGAAGCACCGGCCGCCCAGCCGGAAACCCCCGCAGAAGCTCCTGCCGAAAAGCCCAAGGTTGCGCTGATCCTTGAAGGCGCGATTTCGGACATGAGCTGGAACGCCACCGCCTACAACGGTCTCATGAAGATTGAAGCCTTGGGCGCTGAAGTCAAGTACGTAGAAAACACGCCCGCTTCTTCTGTGGCCGACGCCATCCGTACGTTTGGCGATGAAGGCTATGATGTCATCTTCCTGTCCACCAACAGCTATGCGGATGCCGGCGCCGCGACCGCGGTTGAGTATCCCGACACCCAGTTCTTCTTCATCAACTCCGGTGTGGTTTCCGAAAACGCGTCTTCCTTCGCCATCCAGGACGCCGAGCAGGGCTTCCTCATGGGGGCTCTTGCGGCGCTTCTGACAGAAAGCAAGACCGTCGGCTTCATCGGCGGCCTCGAAATCCAGCCCATCAAGAATGGCGGCAAGGGCTTTGAGCAGGGCGTCAAGTATGTTGACCCCTCCATCAAAATCCTATCCAACAACACCGGCAGCTTTGACGATGTCAACGCCGCAAAGGAACTCGCAAAGTCCTTCATCGGTCAGGGCGCGGACGTGCTTGCCCCCATGGCGAACCAGGCTTCCCTGGGCGTAATGGAAGCCGCGCAGGAAGGCAAAGTCAAGGGCATCGGCTCTGGTCTCAATCAGGAAACCGTTGCGCCCGACGCTGCCGTCGTTGCGATCGTAAAGGATACTTCCATTGCGTATGAAGCCGCCTACAAGGCATATCTTGACGGCACGATCTCCGATCAGGTCCTTAAGATGGGCGCAGCGCAGGGCGTTGTCTACATCGGCGACTATTACATCGAGGTTCCCGCGGAAGTCAAGACCCAGCTCGAAGACATCTACAAGAAGCTCGCCGCCGGCGAAATCACCATCACCCTCGACTAATCCTTTCCAATTGATAATTGGGCCGGGTAATCCGGCCGCAGTTTCGGATAAGGGACGCTCCGGCTGCTTCTCTTTAAGCGGCCGGAGCTATCCTATCCTCCGGAAGACAACCACGAAGGAGGATCACGATGGCTACCAGCAGCCTCGCTAAACGCTTGCTTTCCTTTCTAAAAGATCTTTATTTCCCTGTCATTGCCTTAATTACCTCGCTTCTGATCGGAAGCATCGTTATCATCTTTACATCCAACAGTACGCCGATGGAAGCCTATGCAGCGATGCTCAAGGGCGCTTTCGGCAACATAAAAGCCTGGGATGAGACGTTCGTCAAGGCCATCCCCTTCATCTTCACCGCTTTAAGCTTTGCCATTGCCCGGCGGTGCGGCATTATCAACCTGGGCGCGGAAGGCCAGTTCCGCATGGGCGCACTCTTGGCGACCATTGTGGGCGTGAGCTTCCCCAACCTGCCCATGATCCTGCACCTGCCGCTTACATTACTTGCCGGCTTTGTGGGCGGAGCGCTTTACGGCGTCATCGTCGCGGCGCTCAAGATCCGCTTTGGCGCAAGCGAGCTGATCACCACCATTATGCTCAACTATGTTGCGATCAGCATCATCGATTATGCGGTAACGGGGCCCCTCAAGGATAGCGCATCGAGTTCTTATCCGCAGTCCGCGCCGATTTTAGAGAGCGCGCAGCTGCCCAAGCTGTTTGAAGGCACCTCCCGCCTGCACTGGGGGCTGATGCTGATGGTATTGGCGCTCTTCTTCTATTACTTCTTTCTGTGGAAGACCACAAAAGGCTTTGAAATGCGCGTTGTGGGCCTCAATCCCACCGCGGGTTCCTATGCCGGCATGAGCATCAACCGTTCAACGCTTTTGTCCATGTTCATCGCGGGCGGCTTTGCGGGCCTGGGCGGATGTGTGGAAATCATCGGTATCCAGTTCCGGCTGATGCTGACCTCCTTCTCCATCACCTATGGCTTCACGGGCATTGCCGTGGCGCTCATGGGCAGCAACAATCCGCTGGGCATCCTGCTCTCAGGCGTACTGTTCGGCGGGTTGCAGTCCGGTTCCCTGAAGATGCAGACACTTACCGACGTCAGCTCTTCCGTGGTGCTGGTTGTACAGGCGCTCATCATCCTCTTCATCGCCGGGCGCTCCATGTTCCAATTCAGGGCGCGCAGGGATTGCGTGAAGACACAGGGGCCCTCTGACCCGACCAAGACACTGCCGGATGAGGGGGTGGCGTAAAATGGATAACCTTGTAAGCTTTCTTTCTTCCGTCATTATGCTTTCCACGCCGATCTTGCTTGCAGCGCTCGGCATCGTGTTCAGCGAGCGGGCGGGCATTGTCAACATCGGCACCGAGGGCATGATGCTCATCGGCGCTTTAACGGGCGTCATCGGTTCCTACATATTCGGCTCCGTATGGCTTGGCCTTCTGTTCGCCATGCTCATCTGCGTGCTGTTCGCGGCCATATTCGCCTTCTTTACCGTATCGGTAAAGGCGGACCAGACCGTTATCGGCACGGGCCTCAACATTCTTGCGTCCGGCCTTACCATTACGGTGAACCGCGCGATGTTCGGCGCAAGCACCAGCCCGCCGAAGATCGAGTCGTTCAGCCCGCTGGCTCTTCCGGGACTGAGCAAAATCCCCGTGTTGGGCGATGTGCTTTTTAACCAGCCCGTTCCAGTTTATATCGCGTTTTTGCTTGTCCCCATCGCCTGGTTTATAATGTTCCGCACCAACACGGGCCTCAAGCTGCGCGCCGTGGGCGAAAACCCGCGCGCCTGCGATACCGTGGGCATCAACGTGACGCGTACGCGATATATGAGTATCCTCTACAGCGGCGTGATGGCGGCGTTTGGCGGATGCTTTGTCTCCATGGGGCAGATGAGCTTCTTCACGGAAAACATGATTGCAGGCGGCGGCTTTATGGCGCTTGCCGCGGTGGTGTTCGGCAACTACACGCCGGTTGGCGTGATGGGCGCTGCGCTCGTGTTCGGCGTGAGCAACGCTTTAAAATTCCAGCTGATGGCGCTTGATACCGGCATCCCTTTCCAGTTCCTCGTGATGTTGCCCTATCTCATTACCATATTGGCGTTGTGTGGCCTGATCCGCAAGAGCAATAAGCCTGCTTCCAGCGCGATCCCCTACGTCAAGGAATAGGAGGGAAAGAGAAGTATGGCTCCTTTACTTGAAATGCATCATGTCACCAAGCGCTTTGGCTGCGTGGTCGCAAATGAAGACGTCAGCCTTTGCGTAGAACGCGGCGAGGTACATGCGCTTCTGGGGGAAAACGGCGCCGGCAAATCGACGCTGATGAACATCCTCTACGGCATGTACGCGCAGTCCGCAGGTGAAATCTATTACAACGGCAACCCCGCGCACATCCGCGACCCCAAGCAGGCGATCGAGCTTGGCATCGGCATGGTGCACCAGCACTTTATGCTCATCCCCGCGCTTACCGCCATTGAAAACGTGGTGCTCGGCTACAACGGCAACAAGGAAGTGCTCGATCTCAAGGCAGCCGCAGCCCGCTTTACGGAAATGGCGGAGCGCTACCACATGCAGATTGATCCGTGGATGCGCGTGGAGCAGCTTTCCGTCGGCCAGCAGCAGCGCCTGGAAATCTTGAAGGCGCTCTACCGCAATGTGGATTTGCTCATCCTTGACGAACCCACGGCGGTGCTGACGCCGCAGGAAGTCGAGGGGCTGTTCGG
>JAEYLA010000113.1 GCA_023461495.1 Bacillota bacterium
AGCAGATAGACGAGCACCACGCAGTAGCATGCAAATGTAAGATAGAGTAACGTCCGCATGAGCTTTCTCATTTATGACAGTCTCCCGCAATACCTCTCTCGCCGCAGGCGGGAGGCACTTAAGCTTAGTGTTATGGATTTGAAAGAATTTTATCCTTTTCACAAGTGTAAAGTACAGACGTACGGGCCGGCTGCCCACAGGCAACCGGCCCGTTTTTCACTTGTTATCGCTTGCGCTACTTGAGAATATCCTTCAAGAAAGATGTTCCGTTGTTCCATGCGCCGCCCGTCAGGTATTCATACACCGTAGCGCCGATATCCGCAAAGCTTTCCCTTGTACCGATATCCGCCCCTGCTTTCACGGACTTACCCGTTACGACAATGGGAATGTACTCCCTCGAGTGATCGGTGCTGGGTGTCGTCGGGTCGCAGCCGTGATCCGCCGTGATCAGCAGGAGATCACCCTCCCGTAACGCATCGCACAGTTCGGGCAGACGGCTGTCAAAATACTCAAGGCCTGTTGCGTAGCCTTCCACATCATTGCGGTGGCCGTAGAGCATATCAAAATCCACAAGGTTGGTGAAGATAAAGTCCCCGGTGCCGTCCTTGATCATGCGCAGCGTAACGTCAATGCCTTCCGGATTGGTGTGCGTATGGTCAGAAACGGAAATGCCGCGGTGATAAAAGATATCTTCAATTTTGCCCACGCCAACGGTCGTAAGTCCTTTCGCATAGAGCGCGTCCAGTATGGTGTCTCCCGGCGGGGAAACGGCGTAGTCCTTGCGGTTTTCTGTACGCTTGTAAGCGCCGCTTACGCCCGCAAACGGTCTTGCGATGACGCGGCCCACGAGGTTCTCTCCTACCAGCATCTCGCGTGCGATCTCACAAATGCGATAAAGCTCATCTAACGGAATAACCTCCTCATGCGCGGCAACCTGGAATACGCTGTCGGCCGACGTATATACGATGGGGCTGCCGGTCTTTACATGCTCGTCCCCGAGTTCCTGAATGACGGCAGTACCGGAGGCGGGCCGGTTGCAAAGAGTCTTCCGCCCGATGCGTTTTTCATATTCTTCTATAAAATCTTTGGGGAATCCATTGGGATAAGTACGGAACGGGACATCCATAGGAAGTCCCGCAATTTCCCAATGGCCGCTGGTGGTGTCCTTTGCCGCGGTGCGTTCCGCCGCGCGGCCAAATGCGCCAAGCGGCGCGCCATCGGGTTTTGGCAACCTGCTGTTTTCAATATCCGCAAGGCCGAGGCGGTATAAGTTGGGAAGCGCAAGCTTCCCCCGCACCTTTAAAATATTCCCCAGCGTATGCGCGCCCATATCTCCGTATTGGCCTGCATCCGGCAATTCGCCGATGCCTACGCTGTCCAATACAACTAAGATCATACGTTTTTTCATGTTTTGTATAACCTGCCTTTTCGCGATTTCATCTACTGCTAACATACCCGCTTTTATAGGAATTGTACCACCGGGCATATCGCGGGGTCAATTCTTCCCGTGTCAGTGCAGCAAGGAGAATACGACCGGCGCGACCATCGTCTGCATGATGACGCAGGGCAGCAATTGCAGGCAGGCGCTTAAAAATTGGCCGGTATACGTCTGCAAATCCAGCGCCTTAAAACGGGGGGCGGACGTTGTTTTATCCTGCAGCACGCCTGCGATCTGATTTTGTGCGAGCACGCTCATTTTTATTAGCGGAGGGATCAGCGTTGCGGATTCGAGCTGGAGCATCAAAAGCAGCCAGATGGACACCGCGTCGGGCCAGGCGGCAATTGCAACACCCATCGCCGCTCCCAGATACATGCACCGGAACAGCACGCCCGGGATCAGAAGCACCGCAGTAAAGATCCAAAGCCCGGAGAGATAGACAAAACCGGCGCACATCACATGCGCAAACAGGGACATCGCAAAAAAAGCCAGCCAAGGTACGCTGCCTTCGCGTAGAATTTCAGGCAGGCTAAGCAACATATTGGCCACCTGTTCTTTTTCTGCACCCTGAACGATGCGGATGCCTGCGGCGTTGCCTGCAACAAACAGGAACAAAAAAACCAAGAGTGCGCCAAAATTTTCTTTGATATAGGAAAGCAGCTTTGCCCGTATCGCAAGAAACATCATTTCCAAAGCAGACACCGCCCTTCATGAACAGAATATGCGGCTTGTACACGGAATAGTCGCTCCAGGAAGTAAACCCTACCTGCTTGAAAGCGCAGGAAAAACGTGATAAAGTTATCCATTGGTATCATACATTCGGTATTTAGGGCGCAAAGAATGGAGCGGCAGCCAATGAGATTGGATAGTTTGATGTTTGAAAAGGGGCTTACCCCCAGCCGCGAAAAGGCGCGCTCTTTGATTATGGCAGGCAAAGTAAGTGTGGATGGGAAACCCGCCCAAAAGCCAGGCACGGAAGTCAAGGATACGGCCCTCATCGCCATTGCGGAAGACCCCGTACCCTTTGTCAGCCGCGGCGGATTGAAGCTGCAGAAAGCCGTCAATACCTTTGCGCTCCATTTGGAAAGGCGTATTGCGGCGGATATCGGCGCTTCCACCGGCGGGTTTACGGATTGTATGCTCCAGCAGGGCGCGGCAAAAGTGTACGCGCTGGACGTAGGCTATGGGCAATTGGATTGGAAGCTGAGAA
>JAEYLA010000114.1 GCA_023461495.1 Bacillota bacterium
GAGATCGAAAAAGCAGACCTGCGGCGCTCGCTTGCGATCGTATTGCAGGATACGCACCTGTTTACAGGCACCGTTCTTGAAAACATCCGCTATGGCAGGCTTGACGCAACGGAGGCGGAGGTAAAGCACGCCGCAAGACTTGCCAACGCCGACTCGTTTATCCGCCACTTGCCAGATGGCTATGATACCATGCTTACCGGCGACGGCGCGAACCTGAGCCAGGGGCAGCGGCAGTTGCTTGCGATTGCGCGTGCTGCGCTTGCCGATCCCCCGGTGCTGATACTCGACGAAGCGACAAGCTCCATCGATACGCGTACCGAGGCGCTCATCGAAAAGGGCATGGATCAGCTCATGCACGGGCGCACGGTGTTTGTCATTGCGCACCGTCTTTCCACGGTGCGAAACGCCAACGCCATCATGGTGCTTGAGCACGGGCATATCATTGAGCGAGGAGATCATGATGACCTGCTCGCGCAGCGCGGCAAATACTATCAGCTGTATACCGGCGCGTTTGAGCTTTCATAACGCAATATACAAAAACAAACAAGAGGCCTGCGGCATTGCCGCAGGCCTCTTAGTCAATAAACCTTTTTCAGGGGCTTTACCCCTGAACCTTTCCCAAGAGACATTCCCTTGGGAATCCCTTTCGTCGAAAACGGTCTGTTTTAGCCATTTCCATGATGGGTTCTTAGGGGCGTTACGGCCCTAAGCGGGTGTTTGGGGGTCGAAGTTGAGCGCCGCCGGTGGCGGAGCAAGCGAAGCGGAGACCCAGTGAGCAAGGGAGTGCAAGTCCTGCTAGGACTTGAGCGACCATTGCAAACTGTGGGTCCGTAGGCAGAGCCCTCAACGCATTTGGCTATACTTTTTTCCTGCGCTGCCAGAGGGAGACGGCGTTTTGCTCGATCTCTGTGCGCGGCAGGCGCGTTGCGTCAAGATTGTTGTAGCCGATTTCAAGCGCCCCCTCATTAAGGCCTTCGATCACGGCGTCCGCAAACAGGTTGACGTCCACGCCGAAGGTGTGCAGGCCCGGCCCGCCAAGATCGGTATTGACGGCGGGCGGTATGATTTCTATGACGTTCAGTCCTGTATGCTCGAGCTGCTTACGCAGGCTGAAGGTAAACGAGTGCGCGCCCGCCTTGGTTGCGCCATAGACAGGCACCCAGATGGGCGGCAGGAAGGCAAGCTCCGACGAGACATTGAGTATGGCGGGATTGGGCTGCTTCAATAGGTGCGCGGTAAACAGCCGCGAGAGATGGATGGGCGCCTCAAGATTGATGGCGAGCTCTTCCTTAATTTCCGGCCAGCCGATCTCAGCGTCCATTAAATCCATCCGGCGCTGAATGCCCGCGTTGTTGACGAGCACATTTAGTTCCGGGAAGCGCTTAACGGCCTGTTCATACAGGGCCGTGCGTTCCGCTTCCTGCGCAACATCGCATTGGATAAAGTCCGCGCCAAGTTTCTCGGCAGCGGAAGAAAGCCTTTGCTTGTCCCTGCCGCAGATGATTACGCGGTTGCCGAGCGAAACAAAACGCTGCGCTAAAGCAAAGCCAATCCCGTTAGACCCGCCGGTGATGAGTATGGTATTCCCGTTCATGTTCATAACACCACTCCCTTTCGCAATCATTATAGGATAATCTGGATATGCTTTCATAGCACAATTTTCGAAGCGAATCAGGTGCTGTGGCAAGCCGACGCATCTGCGTGGTAAAATAGAAGCGGTGGAGCGTATACACCAACAGGCCTCGGGCGATTGCCGTCCGGAAGGGAAAAGGGCTATGCAGACCATACCCGCAAAAAGCATCGTGTCAAAGACCAAGCATGCGGATGCCTGGTTTGGTACGGACTACAACATGAACATTTACCGTGGCTGTTCCCATGGCTGCATCTACTGCGACAGCAGGAGCGCTTGCTATGAGAACCCCGACTTTGATACGGTGAAGGTAAAAGCGGATGCGCTTCGGATCATCCGGGAGGAGCTGCAAAAGAAAAGCGCGCGCGGCGTGATTGCCACGGGCGCTATGAGCGACCCGTACAACCCGCTGGAACAAACGCTTTGCCTCACGCGCGGCGCGCTGGAGCTGATCGCAAGGTTTGGGTTCGGCGTTGCGATCGATACCAAGGGCACGTTGGTCACACGGGATGTGGACATGCTGCAGGAAATCAAAAAGCAGGCGGCGGTGCTTGTAAAAATAACGATTACGACGGCGGACGCAGCGCTGTGCAGCAACATTGAACCGCATGCCGCAAGCCCGGAGGAACGTTTTGCCGCCATCCGCGCGCTTTCGGACGGCGGTATATTCGCCGGCGTATTGATGACGCCGATCCTGCCTTTTATCAATGATACGGAGGAAAACATCCGGGAGATCATTACAAGAGCCGCGGATGCAGGCGCGAAGTTTCTATATCCATATATGGGCGTGACGCTACGCGCGGGCAACCGGGAATATTTTTATGAAAAACTCGATGAGCACTTTCCCGGCGTGAAACAACAATATATGCAAGCGTACGGCACACAATATATGTGCACAAGCCCAAACGCCAAACGGCTGTGGGAAATCGTTGCGGTGCAATGCGGGCGGCTTGGGCTGCGCTATGAGATGCAGGATATCATCGCGGCATACAAGGCCGAGCAAAGCCAACGGCAGATGCGTCTGTTTTAAAGGAACGGCGGACGTTGAGGGCGCTGGGCCCACAGTTTGCAATAGTCGCACATTTGTGAACTGTGTATAACCCCTGAGAAAGGTTTGCTAATACAGAAACGCCCGGGCATTGTGTCCCGGGCGTTTGTGCATTATTGAAAGTTACACCGATACAGCCAATAACGCTCGGACTTTGCTTTCCTGCTCAAACAGCGCGCAGCCGCCCGTATGTTCTCCGCCAACCAGATGGGTTTCCTGCAGGCGGCGGAAGAACGGGGAATTGAGCGCTTCCAGGAGCGTACACTCCTTGAGGTTCCGGTCGGAATAAGGGGAGAAGGGGCAGGGCTCCGCGCCGCCGTAGGGGTTGATATGGAAAAAGCCGCGCCCGGAGGCAAGGCATCCGCCTAAAAACTTTTCGTCTCCCGGAAAGGAAAGAAATACAAAGCAAGGATAGCCGGAACGCAGCGTGTTGAGCCGCTCTTCGAGATAGGCGGCTTCTTCCGGCAGGAGCGCGAGATGCCGCGTACCCTTTGCAACAGGCACATATTCCACATAAAAGATGAGCCTGCACCCATAACCTTTGAGCGTTGTCAGGAATGCGTCCGAGGTCAATTCCTGTACATTCTCGCGCGTTACCGTTAAGGAGACGCCAAAGAGGATGCCGCGCTCTTTAAGCTTGCCCATGGTCTCTTGCAGTTGCGCATACATGCCCGCGCCGCGGCGCGTATCCGTGCGCACGCTGCCGCCCTCCATGCTCAACACCGGCACAAGGTTGCGGTGCGCATGAAACAGGGAGAGATATTGTTCATGGAACAGCGTGCCGTTGGTGAACACGGGGAAGAGGATACTTTCCACCTTCGCGGCTTCTTCCAATATTTCCGGGCGCAGCATCGGCTCGCCGCCTGCAAGCAGGTTGAATGAAACTCCAAGCTCCGCGGCCTGGCGGAAGATGCCGCCCCATTCTTCGGCTGTCAGCAGCGGCTGCCTTAAAGTATCCGCACAGGTGCCGTTTGCGCGGGCATAGCAGCCTAAACATGTCAGGTTGCAGCTTTGCGTGATGCTGGAGATCAAAAATGCGGGGATGTGGCTGCCTGCCGCCTCCTGTTTTAGCCGTTTTTGCCCGTTCTTTTTGCTGTAATCCATCAGCTTGAGGAGATACGCGGTTTCACGCGGGTTGTGTATGGTTTCACTGAGTACGTCTTTAACGATACCGGCGATGCTGCTGTTCATGTATTGGGTCAGCGCTGCACCTGTCATTATAAGCTCCAATCTGTCATTTATGGGAAGCGTGTTTCTCATGCAGGGTGGTATAGACGCTGCTGAATACGCCAAAGAGCAGGCCGACAATGGGGAATATGATCCACGCGATACCCCACATGTTGTAGACAAACCCAAGGAACAGGAACAGCGCGACCGCAAGCGGCCAAACGACGGATGCAACCGCACCCACTACCTTGTTTTCCTTGGCTTTTATGGGCGTATAGTCTTCAATTTTCAATAGCTTCTGGTAAGAAGCGCGGGGCATGCTGCCGCGGATGAGGATATAAACCCCGCAGGCGACGAGGAACAGCATCAGCGGCACGCCGAAGGTATCCGAGCCCAGCGCAGTCATTACAAACAGCGGAACAGGGCTGATGACGCACAGGCATACGCCGAAGATTACGCTCTTCATATAGGTATCGCGCAGCGCCGCATATCCCGCTTGAAGCCTTGCGCGGGAGGAAGCGGAGAACAGCATGCCCGTTTCCAATGCTTTATAGGGTTCCATCCGCATGCCGCCGTAGATGAGCAGGCCAACGCCAAACACAATACTCAAAAACATTGGGATCAGCGCGAGTGTGCTTGCGTTTGAGCCCATATCCCATGCGCCTGTTCCGGAGAGTTCATTGAAGAAGATGAGCAGCGCGGGCCCGAGGATGCAGAAAAATGTCCCCAGCGATACATTGCGCGCAGCTTGCTTGGAAGCTGCAAGATAGTCGTCAATATCGCTATCCTCCGCTTCCGGCAGCGCGTGCTCATCGCGCTGGATGTTGAGCTCCGTCAAAAGCTCGTCGATATTGCCGAACTGGGAAATGACGACGCCGACGGCCTCGTTTTCCGTTTTGCCTGCGGCTTTTAGCTCGCGATAATGCTCCTCCATATTGGAGAGCAGTTCTGCCTTGAGTTGCGCAACCCGCTGGGTGCGCGGAAGCCCGTTGAACAGATTATCCAAATAACTGCGTATGGTATCCATCGTGATGTCCTTACCCTTTCACAAATTTGTTGATTACTTCTTTGGTGGTTTCCCACTCTTTGCATTTTTCTTCATAGTACGCGCGGCCTTCCGGCGTAATGCGGTAGTAGGTGCGCCGTTTTCCAAACGTTTCGTCTCCGAAGTAGGAGACGATATATCCGTTTCGCTCCAGGCGTTCAAACGCCGAATAGAGCGTGGTTTCCTTGATGATGTATGCATCATTGGTGCGTTCGCGTATGGCGCGGGAAAGCTCATACCCGTAGGACGGCGCATCCAGCAGCAAACACAACAATATGGTGTCGTTGTAGCCGCGTATGACGTCGCTGCTGATCAAATCGTTCCGCTCCTCTCCCAATGCTGCAGCCATAGAAAATACTACGACTGTCGTGGTATATAGACGATAACATGATTACTACGACAGGTCAAGTAATATTTTCTGAAAATAGATATTTGCGTTTTGGGCATCAAAAAACGCCCAATAGGATTTGGGCGTATTTATAAAAGGATATATAGGAAGCATAGATCAGCGTGCCGGTATGCGCGTAATGATTACTCCCGCTGCACGTCAGGGCGCAGCGCCGAAAGGTCCAGCATGCACTGTTCCTGCGGCATGGGCTCGGCATCATAGCGAAGGCTGCCCGGATGGGAGGAGAGTACCTCAATATCGCCGTTGAGCCAGCGGCGCTGCTGATCCGCCTGTAACAGCACGGGCATGCGATCGTGCAGGAATTTAAGATCCTTCGTCGCTTCCCTGGTCAGGATCACAAACCGGGGAAGCGTTTCATTGGGTTCCCAGCGGGATAGGCCTGCCATATAGAGAAGTGCGGCGTCCGGGTTGGAAATCCGGTGCTTCTTTTTATAAACGCTCTTTCTTTCCCATTCAAAATAGCAGGAAGCCGGTACAAGGCACCTGCCTTCCCGGAGCGCTCGAAGGAACATGGGCTTTTGCGCAACCGTTTCACTGCGGGCATTGATGACAACGCCGCCGCCATCCGGGCGTGAGAATCCCCATTTCATTGCCTGCGGCCGTCCGTTCATTGCGATGACAGGCACAACATTGGTCGGGAAGAGTTCTCCTGTACACAACGCCATGCCGGTATCGGAAGGGAGTGCCTGCAGGATACGGTGCAATGCCGCCTCTTCCGGCAGCAGGAAATAACGCCCGCACATAACCAATACCCTCCCAACGTGTTTCTTGATGGTATGGTATCGCATTTATGCAGCGGACTCAAGCGCCTCTTCCCTTTAAACAGCCT
>JAEYLA010000115.1 GCA_023461495.1 Bacillota bacterium
GCATAGCGGCTGCACAGCGGGCTCTCATACGTGTTTGTCTGCATGGAACCGCTCCTCTACTTCTTTTTACCGTACCATCAGCGCTTCCCGGTCCGGGCCTACGGAAACATAGGGCACGGGGCATTCAAGCACGCGCTCGATATAGAGCACATACTCCTGCGCGGCTTTCGGCAAATCTTCGAACCGACGGACTTTAGAGATATCCTCTTTCCAGCCGGGCAGGTATTCAATCACGGGCTTTGCGCCGTCAAGAAGCGGCGTGAACGGGAATTCCGTCACCTGCTTACCGTCAATTTCATACGCGATACAGACCGGAATGCGGTCCATATAGGAAAGCACATCCATCTTGGTCAATGCAATGCCGGTTGCGCCCTGTACGCGCGTGCCGTAACGGGTCGCTACAACGTCAAACGGGCCTACCCTGCGCGGCCTTCCTGTCGCGGCGCCATATTCTCCGCCGGCTTCACGCAAAGCTTCCGCCTCCGGGCCGGACCATTCGGATACAAACGGGCCTTCCCCTACGCAGGTGGAATATGCTTTGACAACGCCAATCACTTCCTCCACCTTTACGCCGGGCACGCCCGCACCGAGCGGCGCATATGCAGCAAGCGGCGAGGAGGAAGAGGTGAACGGATAAATGCCGAATTCAATATCCCTAAGCGCGCCAAGCTGCGCCTCAAACAGGATGCTTTTCCCCGCCTTGTGCGCTTCATAGAGATACGCGCCGGTATCCGTCACAAAAGGCTTCAATTTGCCGCCAAATTCGTTGAGCCAGGCGAGCATCTCTTCATATTTGTAAGCTTGTGCGCCGTACATGCTTGTCAACATGAGGTTTTTCCATTCCAGCACGGTCTTAAGGTGCTTCTCAAGCACTTCCGGCAGGAGCAGGTCTCCCATCTGGATGCCTTTTTTCTGATATTTATCGCTGTAAACGGGCGCAATGCCGCGCTTGGTGGAGCCATACTTTGCGTCCTTCAGGCGCGCTTCTTCCAATCCATCCTGATCTTTATGGAACGGAAACACGATGATGCTCCGGTCGCTGATCTTGAGGTTTTCCGGCGTAATGGAAATTCCCGCCGCCTGCAGGCGGCCGATTTCCCCGCACAGATGCTCAAGGTCTACCACCGTGCCGTTTCCGAGAATATTGACAACGCCCGGACGGAAAATGCCGGAAGGAATCAGATTCAATGCAAATTTCCCATACTCGTTGATGACGGTATGGCCTGCATTGCTGCCACCCTGGTAGCGGACCACGATATCGTACCGGCTCGCCAAAAGATCGACCATGCGGCCTTTTCCTTCATCTCCCCAGTTGATGCCTACGATTGCGCAAGTTGACATTTCGGTTTCCTCCTTAAAAAAGCTGCTTTGCGCCTTTTCCTTTCCCATAGTAACGCAGCAACTCCCATTAAGTCAAATAATAATTCCCGACTGTCCAGTGTTTGTTCGCATAAGTATATAAGATATCTATATAACACAAGTTATTGTTCGTGAATTGAAGGAAGCAATCCATAGAAAGACATCAAAAAGGCATACGGCTCCGTGCCATATGCCTTCACATTACTCTATTTAAATATGCAGACGGACGAGCACCTTATTTGCCGCGCTGTTAAATACAATTTCATCTGCAAGGCAATGCACGATGTGTAATCCCCTGCCGCGTTCATTTTCAATGCCGCCAAGCAGACAGCCGTCCGGGCAAAACCCCTCGCCGGAATCGGACACCACTACATGCAGACAGGAATCCCGGCTGCAAACAGCGCCGATCACCTCTGCGGGAACTTTGCCATGCTCCAAAGCGTTGGAACATAGCTCGTATAAAATCACCTTCAGATCATACCACGTCTCCTCCTGCACCGGAAGCTGTTCCCGTATGGTTGCAAGAAATTTCTGGAGAATGGTACGCATTTCATCTGCGGTAGAAAAGGAGCCTCGGAAATTCCAATCGGGCATCATATCACTCGCTCTGAGCGCGCTGACTTGCACGAGGCATACGCTCTGCGAGTATTAATACCCGCTTTCCATTTTACTCAAACAGTATGAAACATTATTCTGCGACTAATTTTTCACGAAGCTTGGTCAGCACCCGGCGTTCCAGCCGCGACACATACATCTGTGATACGCCAAGGTCTTCCGCGATGGAGCGCTGGCTCTTGTGATGCACATACCGCTCTATGAGCACACTGCGCTCCTCCTCGGTCAGCTGGCTCATGCTGCGCTTGAGGAAATCCGCGTTTTCGATGCTGATATACTCATCCGACTCCGTCCCGATCAAATCGGCAAGGCTGCGCTCGCCATCCTGCCCCTGCACGGTTTCGTCAAGCGAAAGGATCTGGGAACTTGCCTTTGCTTCCATGAGCTCGTACACCGTTTCAATCGGCACTTCCATCTCGCGGGCGATCTCTTCCGGTCTTGGCGGCCTGTCCATACGCGCGGTAAACGCCTCCTGCACCTCATAGAGTCTCTTCAAGAGCTCAGTAGCGCGGCGCGGCAGGCGAATTGAGCGGCTCCTGTCCCGGAAATAATTCTTGATCTCTCCGATGACGGAAGGAGTCGCAAAACTTCCGAATTTCACATTGCGTGTGCAATCAAAACGTTCCAGCGCCCGAATGAGCGCAAGGGACGCCACCTGTAACAGATCGTCATAATCCACACCGCGGCCTACGAACTTTTTCGCAGCAATCTCCGCGATAAACAGATAATGGTTGAGAAGTTCATTGCGAAGCGCGATATCCCGCGTCCTGCAATATTCAAGCATCAATTCATCGTATGCATAAGCCTCTTCCAACGCGCGACACCCTCCTTTCCGTTGATGTAAGGCAACGTTTATGCGGGCAGCGCTTTGTAAAAGCTATACTCGCTCTTCCCTTCCGCAAAGGAGAATGAAAAATCATCTGAAAGCGCCTG